>JAGQVA010000326.1 GCA_020438265.1 Bacteroidota bacterium | reverse complement strand
CGGGTTTTAACTTCAGAGATCAGCCTTTTTGCGATAATTTGTTCTACATCAGTCAGGTCAAGGTTATCAATAATATGGGCAAGGTCATTGATCTGGAGCATGAGCAGGTCGCTGATCGAGTAGCCACCTACTTTGACATAATTGGCGTCTTTGCGAATGCGGCTACCTTTGCAGGAAGTACAGGTAGTATATCCCCGATATCGGGCGATCATCACCCGGTATTGAATTTTATGCGATTTGGAAGCGAGAAAATCAAAAAATCCGTTGATTCCTTTTGCGTCGGGAATCCCGTCCCAGAGCATTTCTTTTTCTTTTTCGGTCAGGTCGTGGTAAGCCCGGTAAAAGGGAAAATCCACTTTTCCGGCAGCGGAGATAAAATCCCGCTGATATTGGCTCATGCTTTCACCTTTCCAGGGGGCGACAGCCCCGTCGTAAACGGATAAAGACTTATCCGGGATGACAAGATCTTCGTCGATCCCGAGGATTCGGCCAAATCCTTCGCAGGTATCGCAGGCTCCGTAAGGATTATTAAAGCTGAAAAAATTAACCGATGGGATTTCAAAGGTCATTCCATCGGCTTCAAATTTTTCGGAAAAATATTTGGGTTCTGCTCCATTGATCTCAATCAGGCAGTGGCCCATTCCTTCCTGATAAGCGACCTGTACACTATCGGCCAAACGGCTGCGGGTTTCCCTCAGATTCTCTTTTTTCAACACGAGCCGGTCAATCATAAGAATGATGTTCTCTTTTTTCGGGAGCTTTTTATTTTCCAGTTCGTCTTCGATAAATTTCACCTCACCTTCTTCCCAAAACCGGGTGAATCCTTTTTGGAGGGAAAGTTCCAGTTCTGCCCGGTATCCCTTTGAGCGCACTTTTATTTCGCTCAATATATTAACCTTTGCACCTTCTTCGTTATCAATGATATAATCCACGACATCATCCACTGTGTCACTGGTGACCAATTTGCCGGACACAGGGGAATAGGTTTTTCCGGCGCGGGCAAAAAGGAGTTTTAAAAAGTCATATACTTCGGTAACTGTACCTACTGTAGAGCGCGGATTGGACGTACTGACCTTCTGCTGAATGGCCATCGCAGGAGAAATTCCCTGAATATAGTCAACCTCAGGCTTTTCCATCCGTTCAAGAAACTGTCTGGCGTAAGAACTCAGGCTCTCGACGTAACGTCTTTGCCCTTCAGCATATAAGGTATCAAAGGCTAACGAAGACTTCCCTGAACCACTTACTCCGGTTATTACGACCAGTTTATTGCGGTCAATAGTAACCGAAACGTTTTTCAGGTTATTTACTCTTGCATTCTTAATATAAATATGACTCATGCCCGAAATTTACCTCTTTAATTTTACAGATCAGAACTGGTTTAACTTTTTTGGTCTGGTTTTTGTTGTATGTAAAAAGTCAGTTGCCGCTAAGCAATGTTTACTTTCCCTACATGCAATAGAAGTGTGTAATTAACAAAAAAAGACTCATATGACACACATCTACGTGACTCAATTTTAACTAGATGTCATGGAGAAGGCGCTTATTAAGAAAACTCAAGACAAAGACCTTATCAAAGGCTTCATCGCAGGTAATGACCATTACTTCGATGTATTAATCCAACGTTACAAGGCGAAGGTGTTCACCACCATTTACTTGATTGTCAAGGATCGCTGTATTGCTGAAGATCTGTTTCAGGACGTAATGATCAAAGTAGTACGAATGATTCGTGCAGGAAAGTATAATGAGGAAGGAAAATTTCTTCCGTGGGTGGTTAGAATTGCCCGTAACCTTGCAATCGATCACTTCCGCAAAGTCCAGCGTAATCCCATTCAGAGAGAGAACGAAGATTACGACATTTTCAACACCGTTCAGCAAGCTGAAGGAAGCTCAGAAGAAAAAATAATAAGAGAAGAAAATGCTCGTTATATCAGAGGACTAATTCAGAAATTACCCGACAAGCAGCGTGAAGTATTGATTATGCGTTCGTATGCAGATCTAAGTTTTAAGGAAATTGCTGCAATTACGGATGTTAGTATTAACACTGCACTGGGCAGAATGCGATATGCATTATTAAACTTAAAAAAACTGGCCCAGGAGCAGGAGATTCCTACTGGTTATGAAGAGACAGTTCACAGATGAGGATATTATCAGGTTCATTTATGAAGAGATGAAACCCAAAGAAAGCGATGCTTTCCTGACAGCGCTTTGTTCGGACGAATCTCTTTGGGAGCGTTATGAACACTTGCAAACAATCAATGAAGATGTTCAAAAGGCGGTCCTGGAACCTTCGGTAGAATCCTGTGAAAGAGTGATGGCTTATGTTCGGGAAACTGCCCCCACGCAGAAACAGCCCACAACAGAAGCGAAAAGCTCAATCAGAACGTTCCTTGCTGGCAAAATTCCTGTTGCTATTAGCCTGAATGCCGTAGTAGTGGTGGCGTTTATTACGTTCATTTCAGTGGCCATTCTTGGTTTCACCTATGAACTTACTCGCGGGGCAATTGTTAAACCCGGCGGACCATTAGTACAACAAACAGACGTTGAAGAAAATCCTCGTTTTGAATGGGACGACAGCGAAATCGATGAAAAGCTGCGGTTCATTCGGGAAGGAGTGGAAACCATAGAAAAGGAAGATCCGATTTTGTAATAAAGAAAAAATTAAACAGGGAGGGACACAAAATTTTGTGTCCCTCCCTGTTTGTATATTTCTATACCCATTCCCATTCTCCATCAGGGCGACGCATAATCATATCCATGGTCTCTACAGCAGACAGCGGCAAAGGCCCATATAAATGAGGAAACTCCTCTCCATCACGGGAAACTTCCCACTTGAGTATGTTTTTGACTCTTTTGTCAACAATGCCGATAACGACAAGTTCGGAAGCCTCACTGAAATAAAGTTTTGCAGTGGGTAAAACCTGTGTTTTGGATGAACAATGGATAAACCCTTCTGTTTTCAGCGATTCCGGTTTATAAGAATCCCGATCCATGACCTTTTGCCATTGGGAGGGTTGAATAATGTGGTAAATCATTCGTCAAAATCAATTTCCGTATTGTCCCCAATATTGATGCTGTTGGCTTTGCCTTTCAGGGTTGTATCATTCCCTACAACCGATTTATTGAGGATAATTGAATCCAGCCGCGAATATGCACCTAAAATGGAGTTTTTGACAATAGAATTTTCAATTTTGGCGTTTTCGGCTATAGCTGTATAAGGGCCAATGATAGAGTTATTGATCTGACAACCTTTAGCGATAAAAACGGGGGGAATAATGACTGAGTTTTTATAGCGATTCTCCCGCTTAAAATTACCTCTTTCCAGCAAAATCCGGTTTGTCATCAACAGGGATTGTTTACGACCACAGTCAAACCAGTTTTCTACCCGATACGTGCGGAATTTTGTCCCTTTTCGTATCATTTTCATCAACGCATCTGTCAGGGAATATTCTGAATCTTCGGTGATTTTTCCATTCATCATTTCATCCAGAACTTCAATCAGGAGGCTAACGGGAGTAATTTTATACAGGCCAACCAGAGCCAGATTGCTGGTGGGTATACTGGGTTTTTCTGTAAGCTTTTTGACAAAATCTTCTTTATCAAGTCTTGCAATTCCAAATTCACGGGGATCATCTACCTGGTGAACAGCAAGAACAGCTCCATCAAGATCCACAATTTTTTTGGTATCGTCTCCAAAAATAGTATCACCCAGAATAACAAGAATCTCTTCACATTCCTGAATATTGGGTTTGGAAACCCATAAGGCATGGGCTAACCCTTTCCGTGGCTCTTGTACCACAAACTCCATCTCAATCTTGCCTTTGTATTCACTTTCTACATAATCCTTGATTTTCTCTTTGAGATAACCAATGATAAACACCTGTTTGCGAATTCCGGCACTGATCAGATTATCAATGATATGTCCCAGGATGGGTTTTCCTGCCACAGGAATCAAAGGCTTGGGCTGAGTATGGGTATGGGGTCTGAGCTTGGTACCAACTCCCGCTACGGGGATTACTGCTTTCATCCAATATTAATTTGACCTGAAATTAATGAAATAATGAGAATAAATGTATCTAATCCTAAAGAGTTGGACCATTGGGAAATGAAAGAGAAACTTCCAACAGTTTGGGAAGCTCTGTTTTATAACGAATGTGATTATAATTCCCCAGGATATTATTATAATCTGAGATCAATTTGGCTGCTGATCCACTTACCATCCATCCGCCATTTCGGCCAGAGATCCTTTTTTCGGTTTGGGTAAATTCATCTTTGTCTCTTACTCTCCTCATCAATTCCTTTCCACTTTTCAGAAGGTTTTTGTGTCCTCCAATCATACTTTTTATTCTGGATACACCAGGATCCGGGTCTTGCCAGTTTTCCAAATAGTATTCCATGCTATCGACAACCTGATTGTAAGTATCCAGTTGATGCGTATATTCTTCAACATTCAGGGTCATGATATCCTCCAGATTACCCATTTCAACGACTTTTTGGGCTTCATTCAGTGAACGAATGGTCCAGAGCAGAATTTTGTCGTTTTCCTGTTCCGCGTTAAGGTGAGTTTGCGCCATGACTTTTTCAACCTGCATGCCAACCGCTTTACGCATTTCTGCATCAATGGCCATAAAAGCTTCGAAGGAAGCGATGAGAGGGACGTGCATTTCCTTGCCTTTGGCAAGCCCATCATCTTTATAATCCTCCTGATCATAATAATCATAAGCTTCTCCGACTTTTTCATGAACCGCATTTAATGCAGCCAGGAAAAGAAGTGCCTTTCCTTCTATATCAGGCATTGCAGGTGAAATCGCCTGCGCCTTTTCAAAATCACTCCCTACTTTGGTATGATCGTAAAGGCTGTAAAGTCCATATTTGTGGCGTTCCTGACCCGTGGGGCCGGTTTCTTTGTTGCACCAGGAAAGATACCTGGCATAACTGTCAATGATCCTGCGGGACTGGCGATTGAGAACATCAACATAGATATTGAGCTTTTCAAAGGTCGATGCCTGGGAGGCTTCCATAATCGGCTTTGCCTCCACTTTAATTTCAACTTCCTGCTCAATCTTTTTTTCTTCGGATGAAAAAGGATTAATATCCAGTCCCTTCCCCTGAAAATAATATATCAGTGAAAAAATAATGAGCGCCAGAAAAAGCAGGTTACGGGTAGGAGAGGATTTGATCTTTGCCATAGTAATTGATAATCACCAATATACAATATTTTTAGGAAAGAAATTTCTCACGAGTCAGGACATATCGCTTTACGGGTCTGGGATATTCACGGTGCTTGACTATTTGATCGAATTCCATTCCCAGTTTTTCGGCCAGTCGAATACCTGCCTGATTCTCATCAGCGAGAAAAGAAACAATTTTGGGAACCGAAAAAACTTCAAATGCACAGGTAAAAAGTGCTTTCCCTGCTTCTGTAGCATATCCTTTTCGCCAAAATTCAGGAAGAAATACAAAAATGGTTTCAGAACCTTTTTCTTTGGTTAAAGCAGTCAGCCCCATCGCTCCGACGTATTTGCCTGATGATTTTTCTACTACAGCATAGCCAAAAATCGGATTGGAAGTATCATAAGAGTCAATGATTTCAGCAAAAAAAGCTTCAACATTCTCACGGCCGAGTTCTCCTTCTGAAAAAGTCAGGTGCTGAGTGGCTTTCGGGTCCGATAAAAACCGGAAAAAACTATCAAAATCACTTTTTTTAAAACGTCTGATTTTCAGACGTTTACTATCTAAAGATTCAGGTATACTCATATAAAATATTTCAATCAGAATTGTGCCGCAAATATACGATTCCCTATAATGTCAGCCAATAGTTTAATTTTAATACAATCCCCCGGTTGGTTACACCAAAGTTTTCCAGTCCATAATTGTCCGAATAAACCACAAACAGATCCGACATAGGTTTAAAACGCCACTGGATACGGGAATTAATATTAAAATTGTCCTGTTGGGTATTATACTGAATAAAAGTTGTCCAAAACAAATTTCGGGTAAAATTTATCTCAATTTTGGGGCCAATAGAGAAAAAATCAGCCTCACCGTAAGGATCGGGGAGTTTTACGACATCTCTGACAAAGTTCATGGCAAAATTTCCCCAGGGCTGTTTTCTGAATTTCAACTGCAGGATATAGCTGGTTTTGTTTCCATTATAAAAATCTCCGTAACCAAACCATGCACCGAGAGAAAAAGTCTTTCTCGGATCAGAGGCATAATTGGCAAGGAAACTATAATAAACATAATTATCTGTCGGCAGAGGGGTAAAATCATCTCCCAAAAGCGAAGTCGGGAAAGGAAGATTCACTTCAGATCTAACCAGAGA
>JAGQVA010000325.1 GCA_020438265.1 Bacteroidota bacterium | reverse complement strand
AAATCCCTATGGGATTTTGCCCTCTGGCTTTCAATTTAATGCTAAAAACATACCAGCTATGCTGCTGTCTAAAGAAAGCCTTTTAGTTTTATAACCCTCAAATTCAGCCAACTGAAGGGCGAAAATGAATACATTCTTAAAGTACCGATTTCATTTATTAATCGTAGTTTTCCTGCTGACCGGAGTCTTTGGCTACCATCTTACCCACCTGACGATCAACTTTAGTTTTGAGAGTTTTTATCCCAAAAATGATCCTGAATTTAAGTATTATAACTGGTTTCAGGAGACTTTTGACGACGAACAAAATTACGTCATCTATGTAGCGCTGAAAAGCGCTGGAGAAGATATTTATGACGCGACCTTCCTCGCTGATGCTGATTCTATTTTTTCGCAAATACATCAGATAACCGGCGTAGATTCTGTAGTCAGTGCTTTGTCGATGAACCAAATCAGAAGGACGGGGTTAAGTTTCAGACAACGTCCCTACCTGGATTATAGCTCTGAATCCGCTCTTTCTGGTTCCCGAGAGAGGAATGAGGAAGACCCTGCATTGATTGGAACCCTTATCACCGAAGACTTCCAATATATCTGCGCTTATATAATTACCAATTCTGAGATTTTTGATAAGGAAGCCCGTGATGTTTTTGCGGACGAACTGGACGCTATTCTTGTCAATTCACCTTACGAATATTTTGTTTCCGGAGTACCCTATATCCGAACGGGTTATGTCCGAAAGCTCAAATCAGAACTAGCCATTTTTGTTTCCCTGGCAACTTTACTGATCCTTTCGGTATTGTTTTTTACTTACCGGAATATTTGGGGGGTAATTATTCCTGTATTTGCCGTTAATGCCTCTATGATCTGGATTTTGGGATTTATGGCTTTTAACGGGCAGTCGGTGAATCTGATTACCGAATTGCTGGTTCCGATCATGTTTGTGGTGGGAATGTCAGACATCATTCACCTGATTACCAAATACCTTCAGGAAGTTCGCAAGGGAAGTGCTCCGGAACAAGCTATCAGAGACACCCTTCGGGAAATCGGACTGGCCATTTTGCTTACCAGTATTACAACTGCTGTTGGATTTGCTTCCTTACTCATTTCTAATGTACCTCCTATTCGTGAGTTTGGATTTTACGCGGCCATTGGGGTGATTTTTACCTTTTTGATCTCCATCATCGTCATTCCCAATGCGCTCTTATGGTTAAAACCAGAACGATTTATGCAGGCAAAGGCCGTGGAAAATCATCCTTTTTGGGAGAAACTGATGGAAAAACTCTATGTCTTAACTATTCGCAGATCCACGGTTATTATAAGACTTTCTGTCCTGATTGTAGTGGCTTGTATCGTTTTGATTTTCAAGATTCCTCTGGAAACATTTTTGATTGAAGATATCGGGAAAAATGATCCTATCAGAACCTCTATGGAGTTTTTTGAAAAGAAAAGCTCAGGGTTAAGACCTTTTGACATCGGGATTCATGTAGCAGAAGGGCATAATGCGCTCGATCAGGATGTTTTGGCAGAAATAGAAAAGATTCAGGCCTTTCTTGATAGCCAGGGGTTCTTTGGCCCTTTTATCTCTCCGGTTACAATTGTTCAGGAGGCCAATTATCTATACAATTACAGCCGTCCACGTTACCGCAAAATTCCGGAAGATCAGGAGGCGATTGATGAATTACTGGCTTATGGTTCGATGAATGGATTGGATAAATTAATGAGAAGGGTGGTGAGCGCCGATTCTACCGTAACGAGAATTAGCTCCCGGGTTCCTGATTTAGGGAGTAAGGTTTTTGAGCAGTTTTATGAAGAACTTGATCAGTTTGTTACCCAAAATTGCAATACCCAACTGTTTTCCTATCGCCTGACCGGCCATGCCTATGTTACCGAAAATAATCTCGATTATCTGCGGCGTAGTTTGATGGGAGGCCTGGGACTGGCCTTTGTCGTGATTGCATTAATTATAGGATTTCTGTTCCGCTCATGGAAGATGCTGTTGATCAGTATGATTCCCAATGTAATTCCCCTGATCCTGACAGGGGGGGTGATGGGCTTATTTGGCATTCATTTGACCGCTTCTACAGCTTTGGTTTTTGTAATCGCTTTTGGTATTGCTGTGGATGATACCATTCACTTTCTCACCCGCTTCCGGCTGGAAATTCAACAGGGACAACCTATGGAGACTGCTATTTTGAACACCTTAAAAGGAACCGGAAAAGCGATGATTCTTACCTCTTTGGTGTTATTGGGAGGATTTGTCATTCTTTTAGTTTCTGATTTTGGAGGGACGTTTAATACAGGGCTTTTTTCCGGGCTGACAATTTTATTTGCTTTGATTGGAGACCTTGTGGTGTTGCCTGTTTTGGTGAGAATGATCTGGAGGGGTTAGAACCCGCAAAATCATATACCATTTTCCCAAAATTATATAACAGATTTTCCTGAGCAGGTCCTAATTTTGTGGTCATAATGGAAAATAATATATCACATACCAGTCAGAAAGTTTCGGAGAGTTACGGGGTTTCCGGAATGACCTGTGCTTCCTGCGCGATCAGCCTGGAAACACATCTGAAAAATATCGAGGGAATTGAAAATGTTTCGGTCAATTATCCCAACCAATCAGTTTCTCTTTCCTTTAACCCGGATATTGTATCGCTGGAGGTATTGCAAAACAAATCTCACGAAATCGGTTATGATATCATCACCGGAGATATGAATGCCCAGCAAAAATCTCTGGAAGATCGGGAGGAAAAAAGGCTGAAAGATCTAAGGAAAAAACTGATTTTTGCTACGGTATTTACAGTTCCCGTTTTTGTGATTTCCATGTTTATGATGGGAGTTCTTCCGTATGAAAACTGGATTATGATGATCCTTTCTGTTCCGGTTTTGTTTTGGAGCGGTTCGGAATTTTTTACCATTGCCTGGAAAAGATTCCTTCATTTTTCCTCCAATATGGATACTTTGGTTGCTTTGAGTACCGGAATTGCCTTTTTGTTTAGTTTATTCAATACAGTTTACCCTCAGTATTTTTTAAGTAGGGGAATTCCCGCTCATGTCTATTATGAATCCGCAGTTATTATTGTTACCCTGATTTTGCTGGGAAGGTATCTGGAAGAAAAAGCCAAAAGTAAAACCTCCACAGCGATTAAAAAGTTAATGGGACTTCAGCCCAAAGAGGTAACCATTTACCGAAATGGAGAGGAGCAGAGAGTACCCATTGAAGAGGTCGTAACAGGAGAATTGATCTTAATTAAACCCGGTGAAAGAATCCCTGTAGACGGAAAGGTAAAATCGGGAAGTTCTTTTGTTGATGAAAGCATGATTACAGGAGAGCCGTTACCTGTGGAAAAGAATCGAAAAGACGAGGTGTTTGCCGGTACAATTAATCAAAAAGGAAGCTTGAAAATTCTTGCGAAAAAAGTAGGAGAACAAACCCTGCTTTCTCAGATTATACGTCTGGTTCGAGACGCCCAAAGTAGCAAACCTCCCGTTCAAAAGCTTGTAGATAAAATTGCGGCGATCTTTGTACCTGTGGTAATTGGCATTGCTGTTTTGACAGCAGTTATCTGGTATATATTTGGTCCGGAACCTACGATTACTTATGCGATGCTCTCTTTAATCACTGTTTTGATTATTGCGTGTCCCTGTGCTTTGGGGCTGGCAACTCCAACGGCGTTGATGGTAGGAATTGGGAAAGGAGCCGACCAGGGTATTCTCATTAAAGACGCTCAGGCGCTTGAATTGGCCCATAAGATAGATGTATTGGTTTTGGACAAAACAGGGACGATTACAGAGGGGCGGCCTAAAGTGGTAGATGTTGCAGGAGACCTGAAGGGAGAATTGGGAGATATCTTTTATAGTATAGAATCTCTTTCAGAACATCCCATTGCCGAGGCGATTGTTAGACATCTTGAACAGCAGGGATCTCAAAAGCTGGAACCAGATTCCTTCGAGATTATTACTGGAAAAGGAGTCGAAGCGAAAGTCCAGGGAAAAAAATACCTGGCAGGCAATTGGCGACTCATGAAGGAAGAAGGAGTCATGATAGATGCCTCACTCGATAATGCAGGTACAGCATGGAGCACACAGGCCAGAACCATCGTTTACTTCGCTGAGGAGAATCAGGTGAAAGCGATGTTAGCCATCGCTGATCAAACCCGTTCTTCTTCAGCCAAAGCTATCAGGCAATTGAAAGAGCAGGGGATAGAGGTTCACATGCTTACCGGAGACAATGCCCAAACTGCAAAAGTCATTGCAGAAGAAGTGGGGATTGATCATTTTCAGGCTGAGGTTTTGCCACAGGAAAAGGGGGCTTATATTGAAGCGTTACAAAAGAAGGGAAAAGTAGTAGCGATGGTAGGAGATGGAATTAATGACTCCCATGCGCTGGCGGTTGGCTGACATAGGCCTTGCGATGGGAACAGGAACCGATATCGCGATGGAAAGTGCAGGAATTACCCTGATGTACGGAGATCTGAGTCAGGTTCCCAGAGCCATTTCCCTGTCGAAAGCTACATTAAAAACCATTCGTCAGAATCTTTTCTGGGCGTTTATTTATAATATCATTGCCATTCCCATTGCGGCGGGAGTGCTTTATCCGGCCTTTGGATTTTTGCTGAACCCCATGATTGGCGGAGCAGCTATGGCCATGAGTTCTGTTTCAGTAGTAACCAATAGTTTGCGTCTCAATCGCAAAATTCAATAATCACGAAATAAAAAATTATATAATGGAAACCTTAAAATTTAAAACCAATATCAACTGTGGAAACTGCATCAGATCGGTAACTCCTTTTCTGAATGAATTGGACGAGGTTGAATACTGGAAAGTAGACACAGATAATCCCGATAAAATCCTTGAAGTCAAAGTCGAAACTGGTCATTCTCAAACGGTGATCAAGGCTGTTGAAGAGGCCGGGTTTAAGATTGAAAAAGTGAGCTGATAAAGGCTGTTTTCTTTGGAGAGCATTTCATCGAAGGATGAATACAATGCGGGAATTTATTCCCCTCATCTTTGATATCATTGCCCCGAATTTTAATTATTGCCCCGAATTTTAATTCGGGGATAATAATCATTTAAAAGCATCATAAATCAATCCCAGCCCAATCGGGATATAAATAAAATCCCCCAAATTATTGGTGCCATACCCAAATCCAGCGTAGATATCCAGCCAGGTATTTTCACTTAGCGGGAAAATGCCACCAATTTTGGGGTTCATATCGATATAAAAATTAGTTATCGGGATGGATAAATCGTCGCGATAATTTGCCAGAACTCCCAATTCAAACCCAAAATAAGGCCTGATTTTTTCCTTCCGGAGAAAAATATCCACCTCTCCACCTGCCTGATACACCTGATAGCGGTAGACTTCGTCGAATGATTTTCCGTTGAAGCTAATGTTCCCGCCCAATGCAATGGGCAGGCCCTGAGAAAAATATTTCCCATGAAACCCAAGTCCCCACATATTGCCTACTCCCAGGGTATCATTAATTTGAGTAAGATGGCTTAATCCCGGTCCAAGAGCTATATTCTGCGAAAAAGAAAGATTCGTCTGTAAGCAAAAGCATATAGAAATGAGAAGGTATGAATAAAGAAATTTTTTCATAGTAGTTTTAAATTAATCTTTAGAGTCGCTATTTTGAGATTTTTGGAGCACTTTATAAAAGTATTCTCCCAAATTTACACTAATGGCTACTAAATTATCTACTCGTTTTGTTAAAGGATTTTTGATCCTGCCAGGTCTGGGGCTGCTGTATTTGCTATTTTGGCCGGTACCCATTGATCCCCAACCCTGGACCCCGCCACAAGCTCCTGATTTGTCTCAGGGAATTTATGCGGCAAATGAAGACCTTTCTTCCCTTTCTCTCTTTTCAACGAAACCATACGAACGTGCCCCGGAGGATATCGCCATTGATACCAATGGATTTATTTATGGAGGGGTCATTGATGGTAAAATTATTCGCTTTCAGCCAGATGGGAGTAATCCCGAGATATTTGCTGAAACAGGAGGAAGACCATTGGGATTACATTTTGACCAAAATCAAAACCTGATTGTGGCAGATTCTAAAAAAGGGATTCTGTCGATTGATCCTTCAGGAGAGGTAAATGTATTGGCTTCTGGCCATGAGGGCGTGGAATTTGTATTTGCCGATGATTTGGATATTGATAGCAGTGGGGTCATATATTTTAGCGATGCCAGCACAGAATTTGGCTTCCACGATTTTAAAGATATTCTCTATAATCATAAACCTGATGGTAGATTACTTTCTTTCAATCCGGAAAATCAGGAGACAAAAATATTGGCGGAAGGATTTTTCTTTGCCAACGGAATTGCTGTAAGTCCTGACCAGAATTTTGTTTTGGTTGTGG
>JAGQVA010000324.1 GCA_020438265.1 Bacteroidota bacterium | reverse complement strand
CTCGATTGGTATAGGTTTATATCCATCTGTAAGACAATTGGCAGATGAAGTAATTATTTCTGCCCAGCGTTTTGAAAGAGACCCTTTTCTTTCGGCAGTTCCAATTTCATTTTTTACCCGTGAGCAATTTCTTCAGGATGCTCCCCGCAATATCTCCGAAGGGTTGATGGGCTTGCCAGGGGTCTGGTCTCCCCAGTTTTCGACAGGTGGATCTTTATCGATTCGGGGACTAAGTGGAAACCAGACCTTATTGATGCTGGATGGAATCAGGCTCAATAACCCCTCTCTAACTCTTCACATCAACCCGATGATGAATACCATAGATCCTTATACCCTGGAGCGGGTAGAGGTGATCAGAGGGTCAGGAGCAGTTCAATACGGAAGTGACGCCATCGGAGGCGTGGCTCAGATTTTTACCCGTTCACCCCGTTTCTCTGACGAAGGATTTAAGGTTCACGGAAACAGTTATGTCAAATATATGAGTCGGGGAATGGAACAATCCCTTCGCGGTGAATTGGAAATCAGCACTTCAAGATTTGCCATTAGCGGGGGTGTTTCACAGCGAAATCTTGGGAATATCGTCCCTGGTGAAAACCAACCCAAATTACCTCATACCGGATATAAAGAGCTTGCCGGAGATGTAAAAGCCAATTTGAAAATATCTTCCCGGCATTTACTGACCTTATCCTACCAGCAGCTGGAACAAAAAAATGTGCCTGATTACGCCAAAATTACAAGAGAAGACTACGAAACATATAATTACGCCCCTCGTGCCCGAAGGCTGGCTTATGCACGTATGACTTCTTTTTATGAAAATAAATGGTTTAGTCAGGTAAAAATCACAGGATCTTACCAAAATTCTCTGGAAAACCGTTTGATCGTGCCTTCCGGTGTCGATTATGAAATCAATGAAGAAGACCAGATTGATACCTGGGGAGGAACTGTAGAAGTTCTTTCCAATCCCAATCCTTACTGGAATATTGTCTCAGGAGTAGAATATTATCACGATCAGGTGGGTAGCGATGCAGAACAAAGAGATATGATTAACAACACTGTCTCATCGCTGCCGGCAAGTATTCTGGATGGCGCTACTTCATCCAATCTGGCATTATACTCGCTCCATTCACTTGATATTTTAAAGCTCAGGCTCTCCTTTGGTGGTCGGGCGAATGCATTTATGATTCAGGGTGAGGATCAGCAATATGGAGAGATTAATCTGCAGCCTGCAACTGTGGTTGGAAATGTGGGAGCAATGTACCCCATTCATCCCAATGTGCAATTGACCTCTTCTTTTAACAGCGGTTTCAGAGCACCCAATTTCCAGGATATCAGCAATTTATCCAGCTTTAATCAGGGAGTTGAAGTGCCCAATGATAGCCTTGGGGCAGAAAAATCATTCACTTCAGAATTAGGCCTAAAAGCCAAAACCAAACACTTTACGGGTTCTATCGTGGTTTACCGCACCCAGCTCACCGATTTGATTGATATCACCAGATCAAAATATCAGGGACAAGCTTTTATCAACGGACAGCCCGTTTATCGCAAAACCAATATCGCCCAGGCATTTGTGCAAGGTGTAGAAGCGGAGGTAGAAGTCCCCGTGTCAAGAGCCATCGCACTCTATGGAAGCCTGGCCTATACCCATGGCCATAACCTCTCGACCAATGAGCCCCTCGATCGGATTCCTCCGATAAACAGCCGTGTAGGACTCAGATATCGCAGCAAAGTAGGAATCTGGAGCAAAATGGAGTGGTACCATGCTTCTATGCAAGATCGCCTCGGTTCGGCTGATGTTATCAATCCTTTTATCCCGATAGATGGCTCAGCCAACTGGAATGTCGTCAATCTTCACATTGGATACGACTTTCAATGGGGATATGCGACCATTGGTATCCGAAATATGCTGGATGAAGCTTACCGGATTCATGGGTCTACGCTGGATGGATATGGGCGAGCTGTGCTGATTTCGTTGCAGCTGGGGTTTTAGGAGATATTATCTTCTCGGAAAGGTAAAATTCAAAATCAAATCCTCCACCAGTGACGCCCTTGCAACGGCATCAATTTCACTTGCCAGTTCTCCATATATTTTCTTGATATTTTCAGGAGAAGGAGGAGAGGAAATCGTAAAAATACGCTTTACGCGTCTGAAAACGTATTTTTCCAGAATTTTATGATCAATAATCGACTGGAAACAATGGCCCTCATTAATGACATTTCCTTTGGTATCGTAAATGGGAATGATATCAATCATCAGGTCAATCCAGTCTTCAGCGACTTCTTTAGGCAGATATTGGTGCTCGAAGTAAAACAGTTCTTCATTAACGAGATTAATATAAGCGGTAATTTGCTCAATTGATGATTGCGGATTGAGGCCAGAGAAGTTTTCCCGAAAACGCATAATGCAGCTTTCAAGCACAGATAAGTGCATCTGTTTGCGGCTTACAGAATAATCTCTGGCCGCCAAAACAATGGCAATTCCCCCTACGATCGTGGCAATAAAAGACAAAACCTCCAAAAAATCTTTGAAATCAGCTATTCCCCAGTTCATTTTCTCATTTGTAATTGTGTAGTGATATAACAGGTATTTCGGTGTAAAGATTATGGTTTATTCTCATAATCCTGACAAAAAATCTGAATTTCACCTAAATAAACCTCTTAATTTACTTGTTTTCATACCTCAACAAACCATATCTTACTCTTCCTGCGTATCAAATATATACCCAGAGGTTTATATTCCTCTCAATAACAATTAATCATAAACCCATAACAAGATTCATCGGATAAATATTTACCTTTAACATTCGACTGTAAACAGAAAATTGATTATTGATTATGCCAAATGCGAGAATCCTTTGGGTGGATGATGAAATTGACTTGCTGAAAGCTCATATAATGTTCCTGAAAGAAAAGGGGTTTGATATGGAAAGTGCCAGTAATGGTATAGACGCCCTTGAGATGATTCAGGAAAAAGCTTATGACATTGTTTTTCTTGATGAACAAATGCCGGGAATGGATGGGCTGACAGTTTTGTCGGAAATACAAAAAATCAAACCCAATACTCCGGTAATTATGATTACCAAATCTGAGGAAGAACAGATCATGGAGGATGCATTGGGTGCGCAGATCACGGATTATCTTATCAAACCCGTAAAACCTACCCAAATCCTGCTTGCCTGTAAAAAGATTCTCGAAAATAAACGATTGGTTACCGAACATGTCAACCTGGGTTACCAGCAGGATTTCCGGAATATAGCCATGCAGTTTTTTGAAGATAATGACTTCAATGACTGGGTTGATATTTATCGCAAACTGATGTTTTGGGAGGGGAAAATGGAAGAGAATGAGGACAAAAGTATGGAAGAAGTTCTCATTAATCAGTTGAGCGAAGCGAATGAAAATTTTGGCCGGTTTGTGGGAGATCATTACCTGGACTGGTTACATACCAAAGATGAGGAAGATCGTCCGATATTATCACCGGATTTGATTCCCCGCACTGCTTTTCCTTTGCTGGATGAAGGATATGAAAGTGTTTTTTTCATCCTTGTTGATTGTCTTCGTTATGACCAATGGAAAGCCTTTGAACCAATTATTTCAGAGCTGTTTTACATTCAAAGTGAGCAGGCTTATTACGGAATTTTACCAACGGCTACCCAATATGCACGAAATGCGATTTTTTCGGGTATGATGCCCCTGGAAATATCCCAAAGGTTTTCCAAGTACTGGCTGAATGATGACGAGGATGGTGGAAAAAATAATTTTGAGGCAGAGTTTTTTCAGGAGCTGGTATCCCGCCATCGGTTAAATATAAAAACCAGTTATCACAAAATTATTACCAACGAAGACGGTAAAAATCTGGCGGATAATATTCATAATCTTTTTAATAATGACCTGAATGTCATTGTCTACAACTTTATTGATCTTCTGTCTCATTCCCGCACAGAAATGAACATTATTCGGGAATTGGCTCCTAACGAGGCTGCCTATCGTTCTATTTCCCGTTCCTGGTTGGAATTCTCGCCCTTATTAAGTGTATTAAAAACGCTTAGCAAAAGAAACGTGAGGATTATCCTGACTACAGACCACGGAACAATCAGGGTAAAAAGACCAACCAAAATTATCGGAGACAGGACAACCACTACAAACCTGCGTTACAAACAAGGTAAAAACCTGAATTACGACGAAAAAGATAAGCATCTCTTTACCGTACGCAATCCCAAAGATGCTTTTCTGCCTCAGTCACACGTAAGTTCGACCTACGTTTTTGCCATGGAGGATCATTTTTTCGCCTATCCCAATAATTATAATTATTATGTCAATCATTATAAGGATACCTTCCAGCATGGAGGCATTAGTATGGAAGAAATGATTATTCCGATTGTGGATTTGATTCCTAAAGGGCGATAAGTTTATGATTATCAGGCCTTCCAGGTTTTAAAAACCGGGAAGGTCTAATTATTTCTATATCGGGCTAATACCCGATTCCGGATTTGTATAAAGGATCATCCAGTCATCATACCTCACCAGCCTTCCCTTCATTTCACTTTGAATAGCTACATAATCCAGTACCTTTTCATTAATCATTTCACCCTTTTCTCCCAAAATCAGAAAATAGCTGTGTGCTCCGGTTTCATTGGTAGTTACAAATACAGGAGGAATTCCCCCTTTAATACATAAAGAAGCGCAAGACCGATGAGGTTTACCCTCTCCGGGTTTCATCACACCGAAATAACATTTGGGATCAACGATTTCACCTTTTAATACAGCTTGTCCGAGCTCCTCAGTATTGGGGTTTAATGCTTCAACATCGTATTTGGATAAGTCCTTCGAAGTAGACAAAAGGGCTGCTTCTTGTTTGGTTAGCTCAAAGAGCGTTTTTCCATCCCGATAAATTAATGTACCTGCAATCGTCGCTTCAACTTCTTCCAGAGGGCTTCCGATTTGTTTCTCAAATTTTTGCAATAAACCCACTGCTCCAAATTTACCAAAATTGATCAGTGGAATGGTTTGGTAAACAGGATTACCGAATAAATCCCGGCCATTTATCATTTTGATGACTGGCACCGGTTTGGAGGATAAAATCCCTGTCAATTGACTTTGATTGCCTAATTCAAAGGTTCCTGTTGAAAAAGGATTTTGATTCATCACCAGAAAAAAAGCAACTAAAGGGACCAGGATCGCTGCTCCAAGAATAAAAAGCCTTATTCTTTTACGAAAAACCTGAGGGGCTTTTTCGTGATAACCGATGTAAAAATCATCAGGCAGGTGTGATTTTTTTTGATTTGACATGATGATTTTGCTTCAAAATTGTAAAGGTTCGATATAAGTTCCTTCGGGTCTGGGATTAGAATCAACCCATACGACATTTCCTTCCAGCCTCAATTCGTAAGTAGAAACTTTCTCTTTAAAGGGCGGAGGGGAAGTTCCATCCTCGGGTTTGTATTCATATCCATGCCAGGGGCAGACAATACATCCATTGACGATACGACCTTCGCCCAGGGGGCCATTCTGATGCTTACAAATATTGGAAACTGCTGAAAGTTTATTGCCATACCGAAAAATGGCAATATTTTCTTTCCCTACTAAAATCATTTTTGCCTTACCATCTTCAAACTCGCTCAACTCGCAAACTTCTACATATTGGCTTCTGCGTTCATTGGAGACATTGGGAGTTTTCCGCATTTCTCTGGAACCAGCAGCGAGATGAAGTCCGATAATGATCATCATCCCAAAACCCATAAGCATGGGCGACCAAACCGAATTTTCAGCCTGAACAACTCCCAACATCACATGCATAATAATCAGACCATAAGCCAGATAAACCATCATGTGAAGGGATTTCCAGACTTTTGGATTTAAGTTATTTAACCAGAAATCATGGCTCGTAGCTGCCATGAGGAAAAGAATAATCAAGGCAAAGAAACCCAAAGTCTGAAAAGGGAAATTTGCCAGTTGGCCATAATGGGTATTAGAGGTAAAAAGTGATACAATCGGATTGACTGACCCCAATGCATGAAATTGAATCAGACTGAAAATACCATGAATCGCGGCAAATAAAAACATCGTTACTCCCAAATGACGACGATTGTACAAAAGCGGTAAAAACCGGGAGTCAAGTCTTGCCAGAGGCCCGATGATCAAAATAATATGCAATATGACTAAAGCCAGACTTCCTGCTGCTCTGATAATCAATGTTTCGGGAGTAATCTCAGGTCGAAATAAAACATTTAGCGTGATGAAACATCCCAGATAAAGGCCAATCAGAGCCAGCATCGTCCAATCATACATTTTCTTCTGGCGATTCCAGCCAATTGCCTGATAGGTTACTCCCATAGCTTGATTAATTAGAGGACAATGGTTTTAAGGGTTTGATTTTTGATTCCATCATAGAGAATCA
>JAGQVA010000323.1 GCA_020438265.1 Bacteroidota bacterium | reverse complement strand
AATAATTCCTCTTCAGGCTTTGAATCTCTAAACCACTGTGCCTGAATTTCATTCAATTCTCCTGCGTCCCGCATTCTGAGAAGTTCCTGCATGACTGGCATTTGTTCGCGGTAGGATACGGGTAAATAATAGCCCCTTTCCGGATGGAAATTGCGGAGATATTTAAAACGGTGATCCCTGACTGCGCGAATCATATCGTATTTCGCATCAAAACGATCTGCTGCTGCATGGATATATTTTCGCTCTGGTTTTGTTATATATTCGCCTAAAAACGCTCTGCCGTCTACATAATCAGGGGGCTGTATTCCCGCCAAAGAAAGAATGGTAGGTTTAAAGTCAATAAAACTCACCAATTGGTCGTCCTTTTCTCCTGCGTGTTCCTGACCCGGAAATCTGATAATCATAGGCAACCGTAAGCCAGAATCATAAACCAGTCTTTTCATCCGTGGTAATGGCCCACCATGATCAGAATACCAGAAAATAATGGTACTATCCATCAGCCCATCTTCTTCCAACTGATCCAGAATCTTTCCCACCTGTGCATCCATGATTGCAATATTGGAATACATTCGCCTTACGTCCTGTCTGCCAATTTCATTATCAGGAAGATAAGGTGGAATAGGAACCTCCTTATCAGGATCAATCCAGAGGGAATCATTAGCCCTGGCCCAGATCTGGGATTCATGGGTTATGCCGAAGTTGAAAATTGCGAAAAAAGGTTGCCCTTCTTCCCGATTCCGCCAATGTGCCTGGTTACTGCTTTCATCCCAGGCTGTTACCGGCTTTCTGAACTGATAATCTTCCTTGGCATTATTGGTACAATAATAACCAGCCCTGCGAAGGTATTCACTGTGCATTTTTACCTCTGCCGGAGGCACAGCCTCATAAGGAATCATCCCTTCGGGAAAATACTGAGGATTTCCTCCCGTACGCATGTGGTGCGCACCGATGTGCGAGGGATACATACCTGTTGCAATAGCTGCCCGGCTCGGTGCGCAGACTCCTGAAGGAGAAAAAACGTGGGTATAACGTACCCCTTCGGCTGCCAGACGGCTCAGATTAGGCGTAGCCACTGTTGAATCGCCAAATGGAGGAATGTAAGGACTGAGATCTTCGGCTACCAACCATACAATATTAGGTCTGAAGGGTAGCTCGATATTGATATCTTTATCAGGTTTAACCAGGGCCGTTTTATCAGACTGACAACTAAAAAGAAAAACTGATAAAACAATGAGGAGATAGTGAGTTCGCATGTAGCAGATTGTTAGTTATTCTGACCGAATGTAATAAAATCTCAGAATTACTCCTTACTGTACTATCAGTTTCTACTTTTAATCTTATTCTGATCTTAAAGAATTAATCGGATTTAAGATAGCAGCTTTAATTGATTGATAACTCACAGTCAACCAGGCAATTATGATGGCCATCACACCACTGATTATGAAAAGACTTACACTCAAATCTGTATGATAGGCAAAGTTCTCCAGCCAGTTTTTCATTAAAAAATAGCCAATGGGTACAGAAATAAATACAGAAACTATCACCAGTCGAATAAATGCTCCCGACAAAAGAACCACCAATTCAGGGACAGAAGCTCCCAAAACTTTTCGGATACTGATCTCTCTGGATCTTCTCTCGGCAGTGAATGTAGCTAAGCCCAATAGCCCAAGACAGGCAATAAACATCGCGATAAAAGCGAAAATATTTGCCAGTTGGCTGATTACCATCTCACTTTTGTAGAGTTGTTCATATTTCTGATCGACAAATTGGTATTCGAAAGGAAATTCGGGGTTATATTCCTGATGCACTTTAGACAGAGAAGAGATTGCTGATTCGGTTTGGCCAGATTTTGTTTTCACAAATAACATCCAGCAATCTTCCGGGCGAAAGGTCAGAATGACCGGTTTGATAGGCGAATGTAAAGAACCAATGTGAAAATCATTCATTACTCCGATAATTTTCCCTTCGCGGCCCCAAACTGCCAGTCCCTTATTCAGAGGATCTGTCAAACCCATCACCTTTGCAGCTGTCTCATTAATCAGGAAATTATTTGAATCCAGGGAAAATTCCTGAGAGAAATTTCGCCCTTCTTTGATCTGGATTTTCATTGTTGAGACAAAGTTCTCATCCGTTTTTATCACTGAAAAAGGTGTTTTCTGATCAGGTGTCATCCCTTCCCATTCAGGATCAGTGGTCGAATTATACACAGCCAAAGGACTTTGATTCGAAGAACAAACCGCTTCCACACCAGGATTCTGCATCAATTCATTACGCACAGTATGAAAACTATTTTTCATCTTATCATTCATACTCATATAGATCAGGTTTTCCTTTTCCATCCCCAGCTTTTTCCCTTTCATATAATTCATTTGCTGATAAACTACGAGTGTTGCTATGATGAGTAAAATGGATAGGGAAAACTGGAAAATAACCAGCCCTTTACGCATGAAAACCTCCCGCACATCAAATTTCAACGTCCCTTTCAAAATATTAACCACTTTAAAAGAGGAAAGAAATAATGAGGGATAACTGCCAGCCAACATTCCGGTAATGAAGGTAAGTAACAGAAGAGAACCCCAATAAGCTGGTGAAGCATAATCCACCTCAATGTTTTTTCCTGTCAAATTATTAAAGAAAGGAAGGAGAAATTCCACAGATATAACTGCCAGAATCATTGATAAACATACCAGAATAATCGATTCTCCCATAAATTGATTAATTAATGAGCTTCGGGTTGCTCCTACAACTTTCCGGATTCCAATTTCCCGGGCCCGGCGGGATGACTGGGCGGTCGAAAGATTCATAAAATTAATACTGGCAATGATCAGGAGAAAAACTGCGACAAGGGATAAAATTCTGACATATTCGATTCTTCCTCCTACAATTTCTCCATTTTCAATTTCGGAATACAAATATTCATCCGTAAATGGTTGTAATTTCAGGTAAGCTTCGGAGCTCGGATAGTGTTTGACAATTGCGTTTTCGATTTTTTGATTAGCCTCTTTCAACCCTATTCCATCGACTAACTGGATATACATCTGGAAGTTGAAATTTCCCCAATGTTCCTGCCAGGGCTGACGGCTGATCATTTCATCCATTGGTGTTACAAAATCAAACTTCAGTGAAGACTGCTCTGGAATATCCTCAAAAACACCAGTAATTTTGTATTCCAGTGAGTTGTTTAAGGTAATGGTTTGTCCGGCAGCTTTTTCCAGCCAGTTTTCACCAAAATATTTCTCTGCGGTTTTTTCAGAAATAGCCATTGAACGGGGATCTGAAAGAACCGTTTCAGCGTCTCCAAATAGAAGCGAAAAGCTAAAGACATTGAATAAATCTTTCCCGGCCACTATTCCGGATTCGCGGATTTTTTGCCCATTAACTGAAAACAGCTTTCGTTCCACTTCCGTCATCAAAACCGTTTTGTCTACATCAGGATATTCCTCTTCCAGCACTTTTACCAGGTTAAAAGGTACATTCGTCCAGGTGGCAATTTCTCCGGTAGGCAAATGCATATTACTTAGCACACGGTGAATTTGGGGGCCATTTTTGTGAAACTGGTTTACACTCATTTCATCATTTACCCAAAGAAAAATAAACAAACTGGCTGTTAGCCCTACTACCAGCCCCATCACATTGATGGCAGTGAAAGTGCGGTTTCGCTGAATATTGCGAAAAGCTATTTTGAAATAATTTTGCAGCATAATTGTATCAGGAAAAAAGGTAAAGGATTTTATGGCTCCGGGTCTGAAGGATCGAATCACATCCCAGAGAAAACCAAGATTCGCTTTGAATTGATTGTCAGATTCAAAACGGTCGCAGAAAAGTTCATAGAGATCTCCCTGAAGATCTTCTAATTGATCGGGCTTGCAATACCATTCCAGGAGTTTATTGATCCACCTGGGTGGCCGGGGATATTGATTTTGAGAATTCATGAGAACGAAATGTCTGGAATTTGTTGCCAAAGTTGGTTTCTGATCGTGCGATTTTCATCAAGTGCGATTTTCCCACTTTGAGTCAGAGAAAAAAGGCGCTTTCTTCTCCCGCCTCTTTTTGTTGTAGGTTCTCCCATTTCAGATCTGGCAAACCCCTTTTCCTCTAATCTTCTTAAAGCTGAATGAATAGCACTGATATTCACATTTCGACCTAATTGTGTGGCCAATTCTGCTTTGATAGCTACTGCATAGGCATCATCGTAAAGGACTCCCACCAGTAAAAGAATCAGCTCTTCAAACTCCCCCAGATATATTCTTTGCCCCATGTTTCAATTATTAGTTATACAAAAGTGATTTTAATATATATCTTTCACTTTTGTTTAACAAAAAATAATCGCTTTTAGCAAGAAAAACCCCCTTCCAACGACAGCAGGAAGAGGGTAAAATCAGAAAAAGTCTTAATCTTCTAGGAAATCAGGCTTGTTACAATGAATAATACCCAAAGAGCTCCTCCTAATACAAATACATTGAGTTTGGGTTTTTGAAAATTCATGATGGAATTATTAACAGGATCTTTAGGGTATCTTTCCCCAGTGGGCTCTGCCCATAATTGATTTTCTTCTTTCATATTTGTTTGTTCTTTGTGTTGTAATTGATAATTAACTCATAGATTTCAGGCAGACTCCGACCATTCCCAACGAAACGATACTTATTCCCAATAATACAATCAACTGGTTCCAGTCAGCAGGCATGGATACAGATAATGCAAGGCCAAGGTCCTCTGACCCCAGATAAGCCAGATCACCGGTTGAAATACCTGAACTTTGAAGAATCGGATAGTTAGAAGTTAATCTTTTTCGTTCCATTTCGGCTTCTTTTTCCAATTCTTTCACAATTCTGTAGTTTTCGCGAATCTGATCACTTGCCGCTTTTGAAAGCTTAGGTGCAGGACCAGCTGTCATTTTGTGGTTAAAGGCGCGAAGTTTATCTGCCCTTTGAATCAGAGTTCTTACTTTACTTAAATCCTGAAACAGGCTATTTGCAGAAAAATCAGAGGATTGTGCTGTATGGTTTGTGGTTTTTAGAGAATGTGCCTGTGAGGTAAAAGAAGAGATCAATAGAATGGTAAAAAGAAATAAAACCATCACTCTCACCTGGTTGATTCTCGAAATGGAAAGATAATAGCCCGTTTGCTGGCCTCTTCCCCGAGGGTTATTCAAATAAATCATTCCTGTGTTGTTTGTTGTAAAATTCGCTTTTTATGGTCAGGCAACCAGACTTATTACCGGGTTGAGGAATTTTTTTTGTAAAATTCTTTGTTTTAAATTGAACTCATACAAAACTACTCCTATGAACAGAACTTACCTTTTCCTCTTTTTTCTGATATTTCTCCTCTTTTCCGCTTGTCAAAAGGAACCGACAAACACGGAAAATAGCACAGATGACGTTTCTCAGGCTACCTTTACAGCGAATCCCCAACCTGTACCCGAACAAAATGTGCCAACCCTTCCCGTTGGCAGTAAAGCGCCCGATTTCAACCTTCCGGGGACAGATGGTAAATTCCATAAACTTGGCGACTATGATGACTCAGATGTACTGGCAATCATTTTCACCTGTAATCATTGCCCTACTGCCCAGGCCTATGAAGACAGGATCATCAGCATTGTGAATGATTATAAAGACGAAAGTTTCACTTTGATTGGAATTAGTCCCAACAGCCCTATTTCGCTGCTTTTTGAAGAATTGGGGTATACAGAACTGGGAGATACCTATGAGGAAATGCAGATCAGAGTCAAAGACAAAGGTTATAATTTTGATTACCTCTATGATGGAGATGACCACGCTGTTTCCATGAAATATGGTCCTGTAGCCACTCCTCATGCTTATGTGTTTGACAAAGACCGCATTCTCAGATATGTAGGTCGTTTGGATAATTCAGAAAAACCAGGTTCTGCCAATGCAGAAGACCTTCGCAATGCGATAGATGCTGTTATTGCTGGCGAAGAAGTGGAATTGCCCGAAACCAAAACATTTGGCTGTTCTGTGAAATGGGCCTGGAAAGACGAATACAAAGATAAAGTCAATAATGACTGGGCGAATGCAGAAGTAACGCTGGAAAACATCGATGAAGCGGGAATTGCAGCCCTTCTTAAAAACGAAGATTCAGACAAACTTCGCCTGATCAATGTATGGGCAACCTGGTGCGGCCCCTGTGTGCTTGAATATCCTGAATTCATTGAGATTCACCGCATGTATATGGGACGGGATTTTGAATTTGTTTCCATTAGTGCAGATCGGGAAGAACATAAAGACAAAGCACTGGAATTTCTCCAAAAAAGCGAATCTCCTGTCAAAAACTATATTTTCACAAACGAAGATCGCTCTGCGCTGACCAATGCATTTGCTGAGTTTAAAGGGGCACTTCCTTTTACCATTTTGGTGGAGCCAGGTGGTAAGGTTGTCACTGCGATTAATGGGACGATTGATCCA
>JAGQVA010000322.1 GCA_020438265.1 Bacteroidota bacterium | reverse complement strand
TGCGGCTCTGGAAATTAAAGCAGCAGAAAGCAAGCAGAGGCGAACCATTGCCAATTTTTCACTGACGGGATTGGTCATTGCAATCCTTTTTGCTCTGATTCTATGGAATCGTTTTTCGGTTACCCGAAAACAAAAATTAATCATTGAAAAGGCCAACGAAAAACTCCAATCCCTGGATCAGCTTAAATCCACCCTTTTCACCAATATTTCCCACGAATTCCGCACACCTCTCACTGTAATTACAGGAATGGCCCAGCAAATCCGTCATAAGCCGGAACAATGGTTGGACAAAGGTTCCGAAATGATCCTCAGAAATGGAAATCAATTGCTGAACCTTGTCAACCAGATTCTGGAATTGCGTAAGCTGGAGGCGGGTTCTTTACAGGTTAACCTGGTCCATCAGGATTTAATTGCCTATCTGAGATACATTTTTGAATCTTTCCATTCCCTGGCTGAAAGCAAAGACATTACCATGAGTTTTACCGCTGAGCCTACGAAATTAATGATGGATTATGACCCTGAAAAAATTATCCGGATCATCTCTAACCTTTTTTCCAACGCCATCAAATTTACTAACGAAAATGGCCATATTGACTTCACTGTTAACCTTTGGGAGGAGAAGGAAGAATCCTTCATTCAGATCAAAATTGATGATAATGGGCAAGGGATAAAACCTGAAAGTTTGCCTTATATTTTTGATCGTTTTTATCAGGTCCCCAACAGCTCAAATACAAACCCTGGCGAAGGTACCGGAATTGGTTTGGCTCTAGTCAAAGAGCTGGTCGAATTGATGGGGGGAAGAATTGAAGTTTCGAGTGAAGAAGGGAAAGGATCTGTTTTTTCTGTTATTCTGCCAATTTCTTCCAAAGCTCAGGAACCAAACACAATTGCTTCTCCTGCCATGTCCCTTTCTCCTGCCGGGATACAATCAGAAGTCCTTTGGGCAAATGTGCCTTCAGATACTGACGAAAGCCTGCCTTCTGTATTAATCATTGAAGACAATCCCGATGTGGTTACCTATCTGGCGACCTGTCTTGAAGAATCTTATCAGGTAATTGTCGCCCGTAACGGGCAGGAAGGAATCGACAAAGCTCTGGAGGTTATCCCGGACTTGATCATCAGCGATGTGATGATGCCTCTCAAGGACGGTCTGGAAATCTGCAATACCCTTAAAAAAGACCCACGGACCAGTCATATTCCCATTATTCTACTCACAGCAAAAGCGGATATTGAATCCCGTCTCGCAGGATTTACCTATGGTGCCAATGCCTATCTGACCAAACCCTTTAATCAGCAGGAACTATTAATCCGGATGAAAAACCTGCTGGATGAACGGCTAAACCTGCAAGCACGCTATCAATCCCTTAATCCGATTCAACCGACAGAGGATATTGAGATACAAAAGGAAGATGAGTTTATCATCAAAGTCAGGGAACTGATTACAAAGTATATGGGAGATGAAAACTTTAATGTAACCATTTTATGCAAAGAACTGGGCATGAGCAGGTCCTTGCTTCATAAAAAAATGAAAGCCCTTACAGGCAATTCTATTTCCCACCTGATCCGTACGATTCGCCTTGATAAAGCCCGGGAACTTCTTCTTAATTCAGATCTTCAAATTGGCGAAATTGCCTATATGCTGGGCTTTAGTGATCCGGGATATTTGACCAGGCTTTTTATTGCTGAATTTGGGAAAAATCCGAGGGATGTGAGGAAAGAAGGTTCAGAAGGGATTTCGTCTTAGCGGCCTCGCTTTTTAGCTGCTTTGTTTTCGTGCCGCTTTAAAAAACGGCACAATGAAAGCAAATGGGCCATTCTATCGAATGATTGATCCAATTATCTGAAGGATAAAATGCAATACATTCTGGAGAATGACAGAGGCCATATTATTGCACCATTTTTTAAAGCGGTGCAATAAGAGATAAAAAAAATGCAAAATATCTACCAAAGCTTCCAAGGCAAACCTCCTTATTATCAACCCCATACACATTTGTCCAAGTATTAAAAACAATCACCCAATTAGGTTTATAGACAGTCAGATATGTTTGTCAGGCCAATTCAAACTAATATGAACTGATATGAACTTAAGATTTATTTTCTCATGCATTTGCCTTGTGCTGACTATAAATATGTATAGCCAGATAAGTGTAAACAACGACAATTCTGACCCCGATGCCTCAGCTATGTTTGAGGTCAAAAGCACGGATAAAGGAATTCTCATTCCCCGAATGACGACTGCACAAAGAAATCTGATTGGTAGTCCGGCTTTGGGTTTACTGGTCTTCGACACAGACACCGAATCCTTCTGGTTTAAGGAAAGCGGAGGCTGGGTAGAACTGGGGGGAACCAACATAAGCGATAGAATTGAAGACTTCGACAGCGAAACCAAAGTCCAGGTGGAAGAAACTTTTGATGAAAACAAAATCCGTTTTGATCTGGATGGCATAGAGTATTTTGTGATGGATCGAGGGAGGATTCATGTTCGCAATACAGGAGAGTCAGTATTTTTGGGCGATTCTGCTGGAATAAATGATGATTTTACTACCAATCGCAACGTATTCATTGGGACAAAATCGGGATTTCTCAATACTGATGGAAGAAATAATGTAGGAGTCGGGGCATACTCATTAGGTGCGAACCAAAGCGGAGAAGAAAATACTGCTATTGGCGGTCAGGCACTGAATCATAATATAGCGGGCAATGCCAACACTGTATTGGGTTATAACTCACTGGGTTTGAATACTTATGGACGGTATAATATCGCCGTTGGCCATAGTGCCCTAAGTCAAAACACTTATGGCGATTTTAACACAAGCATGGGGTACCAGGCAGGTCGTGGCAATCAGAATGGTAATAACAATGTATTTATTGGAGGTTATTCAGGTTCTTCTCCACTTAGTACATGGTCACAAGATTTTAGCGTCATGATTGGATATGAGGCAGGAAAAGAAAGCTCCTCGTCTGGAAGTATTTTTCTTGGATATCGGGCAGGCAAAAATAAATCTACAGATAATCGACTCTATATCGAAAACTCCGATGCGGATTTTACCAATGCGCTCCTCTACGGAGAATTTGACAACGATTTCCTCCGTCTCAATGCGAATACGTTGATTCGGGATACGCTCATTCTGCCCACCGGAGCCACCGATGGTTATTTCCTCCGCTCTGACGCAAATGGAAAGGCATCCTGGGCACCAGTTATGGGAGTTGATATGATTCAAGACGCGGACAACGACACCAAAATCCAGTTGGAAGAATCTGCTGACGAAGACAAAATACGCTTTGATCTGGGAGGAACAGAGTATTTCGTGATGGAAAATGGACGAATTCATGTAAAAAATACAGGCAGATCTATCTTTTTGGGGGACTCTGCCGGGCTGAATGCCAGCTTTTCAGACCAGAGAAATATTTTCATAGGTAGTCTTGCTGGTTATCAAAACACATTCGGGATCAGGAATGTAGCGTTAGGGGATCAGGCTTTAAGGGAAAATACCAATGGCGTTTTTAATACAGCAGCAGGAAGCGAAGCACTTCGCTATAATACCACGGGAACAGGTAATACCGCCTTCGGTTATAAAGCCTTGTTTAACAATACAGGGGGGGTATTTAATATAGCCGTCGGAGCCACCTCTTTGTATCAATTGACGAACGGAGGTGCAAATATAGCCTTAGGTTCAAATGCAGGATACAATACCAGTTCGGGCAATTCAAATATTTTCATAGGAGATTATTCCGGACGTGGAGATTCCCTTCAAACCAGACACAATAATATCATGCTTGGTTATCAATCAGGCTATCATAACTCTGGTAGTAATAATGTGTTTGTAGGTTCTTATTCCGGATACAATGAATCAGGCAATCAAAGATTATACATTGAAAACTCCAACGCCGATTCAGCCAATGCGCTCATCTACGGCCAGTTTGACAATGATTTTCTTCGTTTTAATGCTAATACACTAGTCCGCGATACGTTGATCCTGCCCACCGGAGCCACTAATGGCTACGTCCTTACTTCAGACCCTGATGGAAAGGCATCCTGGGCACCTGCTGCAGGCGGTTCTTCTGACAAGATTCAGGATGCCGACAACGACACCAAAATTCAGGTGGAAGAGTCTGCTGATGAGGACAAAATTCGCTTTGATATAGGTGGCACAGAACATTTTGTGATGGATTCTGCGGGGAGATTTTCTATTTTAAATACTACCGGAACTGTATCCATTGGTGAACAAGCCGGAATAGCCACCACAAGTGGCCCTGCTACCAATAATGTTTTCATTGGCAAACAAGCAGGGCAAAACAGCAATTTATTCACCAAAAGAAATATATTCATTGGGGAGTTAGCTGGCCAAAATATCATAAAAAGTGCAGGAAATATAGGTATTGGTAGTTATGCCCTGCTCAATGATTCATCGGGAAACTCAAATATCGCCCTGGGTACTTCTACACTGGTTGAAAATAAGACAGGTAGTAACAATATCGGCCAGGGTACCTTCGCACTTTATCACAACCAACATGGAGACTATAACCTCGGCCTGGGAACTTATTCACTATTTTGGAATCACTCCGGAGAGGCAAATGTCGGACTGGGATATGGAACTGGTAATTATAATGAAAATGGCTCCGAAAATGTATTGATTGGCAAATTTGCAGGACATGGCAATAATCCTCATGATAAATCTCAAAACGTCATGATTGGAAATCAATCAGGCTATAATAGTGAAGGTGATGGGAATGTTTTTCTGGGAAATTTTTCAGGTTATAACGAACCGGGAAATAATCGTCTTTACATTACCAACGCAAACACAGATTCTGTCAATTCACTGATTTACGGCCAGTTTGACAATAGTTTCCTCCGCCTCAATGCTAATACGCTTGTTCGCGATACCCTTATTCTTGACAACGGAAGAATTCAAATCAACAACACAGGAGGATCTGTATTCCTGGGAGATAGCTCTGGAATCAGCGATGACTTATCTGACAATAGAAATACATTCATTGGTTTCAAAGCCGGGAAGGAGAATATTTCCGGGGAAAAGAACACTTCTATTGGTAATTCAGCGGGCTATCACATGACATCAGGTGATGATAATGTTCTGGTCGGATATAATTCCGGATATGGATCAGCCTCCCATACTAAAAACAGAAATGTAATGCTTGGGGTTGGTGCCGGAAGGTTCAATGAAGGTAGCGAGAACATATTTCTGGGATTCCAGGCAGGAAGGAGTGAATCAGGCAGCAACCGTCTTTATATAGAAAATTCTACTGCTGACTCTGCAAATGCGCTTATCTACGGTCAATTCGACAATGACTTTCTCCGTCTTAATGCGAATACCCTGATTCGCGATACCCTGATTCTCCCTACGGGTGCAACCAATGGGTATGTCCTGACCTCCGATGCGAATGGAAAAGCGTCCTGGGCACCAACTTCTGTTGATTCTCCAGATATGATACTTGACGCCGATAATGATACCAGGATTCAGGTGGAGGAATCGGCAGATGAAGACAAAATACGGTTTGATTTGGGGGGAACAGAATACTTTGTCATGGACCAGGGTCGGATCCATGTAAAGAACACCGGAAGCTCTGTCTTTTTGGGAGATAGCGCGGGAATAAACGATGATTTGACAAATAATCAAAACGTTTTTATTGGATCAGAGGCAGGAAAATTCACTACTTCTGGAGACAACAATAATGCCATTGGAGCGCACGCCTTATATAATAACCAAAATGGTAGAAACAATAACGCCATTGGGAAGGAAGCTTTATCTGATAATCAAAATGGGAATAATAATATTGCAGTTGGGTCTAATTCATTGAGTTCCAATATAGATGGGAGTAATAATATTGCTCAGGGACCCAATTCAATGTACAGAAATACTACGGGTAATAATAATATTTCAATAGGAACTAACGCCCTATATAGAAACCAGGAAGGTTCTGGCAATGTTATATTAGGGAATTTGGCTGGCACGGGAGATTCATTACACAATAAAAATGGAAATGTTATGATTGGATATACTGCTGGATACCATAATGAAGGCGATAAAAATATATTTCTTGGTTATGAATCTGGTTTCAATGAATCGGGAAGTCATAGGCTGTATATTGAAAACTCTAATAAAGGCTTTACTAACGCACTGATCTACGGCGAATTTGACAACGACTACCTTCGCCTAAATGCCAATACCCTCATCCGGGATACACTGTTCCTTTCTGACGGAGCGGTAATGGGCGAACTATTCTTAAATGGAGAAGGCGACGGAAATAATTACTTCCCGGTTACCATCAAAAACAACGACCCGGGATTAAACTTTGGCAACCGGGTAAACGGCCTGCAAATCATCGCTGGACAAAACTCCCATAATGCAGATTCACGAATGATTGCTTTTATAAAGCCTAACGGCACTGAAATAGGCTCTGTCCGCCAGACGGCTTCCAATTCGATTACTTAC
>JAGQVA010000321.1 GCA_020438265.1 Bacteroidota bacterium | reverse complement strand
TAGGTTGGATATTTATCTTTGAATTGAGTTTGCAGGTTTTGTTGCTCCAGATAAAACCCTGCCAGAGACTTTTCCAGTGTTGCTATTTTCGCAGAGTCATTGTCTAATTGTGCCTCAGCCAGCTTTTTTTCATAAAATACTTGTTCTCTTTTCAAAAATTTTTCTCTGGCAAGTAGCCCCTGAAAAACAGAATCGCCGGTAAGTTGAGGCTCCAGATTGAGTTGAATTTCTTTGTATTTGCGCACATTTTCCAGCAAAACGAGAGACCTGCTTTTTTCCATGTAGGTAAAGACTTGTTCCAGGTATGTTTTCTCTCCTGATTGTTGGAATAGCTGGCCTAGTATCTCAATAGCTCCTTCGTAGGTTTGCCGGGCGTTGGTCGAGAGGACGAGTTTGGAAGCCTCAGAGGTTTGGGTTTCCCGGATGTAGTCAATGGTTTTTGTCGCCAAATCATAAGTATGAAGGACCTTTTTCAGTGATTCGGTGTTTTCCCGATACATCTTTTTCAGAACAGAACCTTTGACTTCGAGGATTGGGAGGAGGAGGGTGTATGCGCTGAAGCTTTTTAATTCCGGGTTATCGAAATGTGTTACTGGGTTGAAATTTGGGTATAGACTTTTTAGCGCCTTTTCTACATAAGTCAGTGATTGGTCCAGACTGTCCATATCAGCGTATGCTTCTGCAATTCGTCTTCGGCTGGTAACCAGGGTAGAGTGATTTTCTCCAAGTTCTTGTTGAAATAATTGCTCTGATTTTTTTAGGTGAAATATCGTCTTTAGCCAGTCTTTTTTCTCTTTATAAGTTCTGCCAAGATTATAGTTAGTCCAACTGGTATAGTATTGATGATGAATGGCGAGTTTTTGGGCTTCCAGCAAAAAAGAAAGGCTTTTATCAATATCCCCCAAATTTCTGTAACTGGACCCCAGAAAGGTCAATGTTCTGATGACCTCCTTATAAGTGTCAGGACCATTGATATGTTTTACCTTTTCATAGCTTTTAAAAAAATACGTTTGGGCTTGACTATTTTTTCCTAAAAATTGAAGTTCACTGCCGATATTATTATATAATCTAATAATGTGAAAATCATCTTGATTTAGTCTTAATCTCAAATTGAGAGATATTTTGTAGTTCTTTATTGCCTCTTCAAGGTCACGGCGTTCTGAATAAATGAGCCCTAAATTATTATATCTTTCAGCCAATCTTAAAGAATCTGAATAGTTTAAGGCAGGTTTCTTAAGGGTAACTTTGACCGCTTCCTGGGCTAACCGCATAGATTTGTCGAATGCTCCGGTCTGGATATATATAATAGAAAGATTCTGTAATATCGTATTCAAAATTTCCGGATCAAGATCAGGATGTTGCTCGAAGACTTTTAACGCATCCAACATTGCTTCTTCTCCCAGGGAAAGTTCTTGTTGATAATGAGAAATAGCGCCTTTTAATATTAAAACCCAGCAGAGTGATTCCCACTCTTTTGACTGTCGAAAAATACGATTGGACTGATCGAGGGAGATCAATGCGCTATCCATTTGCCCTAACGCCAGATATATTTCTCCTTCCTGTTGATATGCTTCCCCTAATAGCTTATGTGAATCGCTCAAAAATCTTTGTGAAGAAATAATCGCTTTTTGATTCAGTTGCCTTCTTAATTCAATATTTTCATCCAACTCACGATACCTTACGAGTCGGTTTAATCCTCTGATATAAAAATCCCATTTCTCCTCTTCTTCCCATTGAGATAAAAAGTGCTCGATATGATGAATCGCCTTGCCTCCTTGATTACTTCGAAATAGTGAGTCAGTGCTATCAAAAATGGAAGAATCGGATTGACAATAAACAAGCCTTAGTGCTATATTCAATACAAGCAGGCAAAGTAATGGACGGGGACTTAAAACAGTCATGGTTAATAAAATGGCTTTCGCTTAAATTTATCAGGAGCTTTTTTAGATTAAAGACCCCCTTCTCCAATAAATGAGAAGGAGGCTAATTTTTTTAGATGAATAATTAATTCCTGATGTTTCGTATTCATTTAGTTACCAGTGCAATTGGGGCAGAATGGGCCTGGTTCTGTTGGTAGATCTTGTACATACATTGTTTCGTTTGTGTATGTATAAGTGTGGTCTGGAGAACTTGTGATAACAACTACATCTACTAAATAACAACCTCCGGCAACAAGATCCCCCGCTCCAGGATCAAAAGTTATAGTTAAGTCTCCACCATAAACAATTCCACAGGCTTGTTGATACACAAAAGGGGAGGTTGTGGTGCTTTTTATTCCAGGTTCAGCCGGGGTACAATTACTCCTGAACTTACTGAAACCAATTGAGTCAACTGTTGCTTCAAGGCTCTCATCAAAAGCAATCTGAACGTCATTTTTCGTAAATGGATCTGTCGGATTTTTATAGAGGACTAAACACGCAATAGCAGGTTGGTCCAACGGCTCATTTCGAGGAATTGTATCTCCTTCTTCAATTTTGGTTTTATCAGGATTTTCAGTGTCATTAGTTTTATCCTGTTTGCAACTTTCCAACAACATGATTCCCCCAAAGAATGCAATAGTAAGAATAAGAAATAGTGTTTTTTGGATTTTCATAATGTTTTGTTTCAATAGTTTAGGCGTTCAGCTATAGAGTCAATTTGAAGGGAAAAGGTTACCCTTAAGTTTGTGAAAAATTTGCAAAATTACTGTATGCCGTATAAAAATATTTGACAATCAGTTATTTATCTTTTGCAAAACCAATCTTTCTCGCGGATCTTTATACATACTAGCTACCTAAAATATTCAACTTATCATGCTTCATCTTCCTATTCTTCGCATTTTGTGTTTTTCTATGTTAAGCCTCATGATAATTGCCTGTTCAGGCCCTCAACCAACAGACCCTGTTACTGAGCCCGCAATAAACCGTACCACTGTTTCCATTAAAGAAAAACAATTTTTCATCAATGGAAAACCTACTTATCAGGGCCGTTCCTGGCAAAATCATAAAATTGAAGGGCTTCTCTTCAATTCGCGAATGGTCCAGGGCATCTTTGATGATCTCAACTCCGAAACAGCCGATAATTGGAAATATCCTGATACAGGAACCTGGGACCCTGACCGAAATACGGATGAGTTTGTTGCTGCCATGGAAGAATGGCGCGCTTATGGGCTGCTATCTTTTACCATAAATATGCAGGGAGGTAGCCCGATGGGTTATGGAAATAAAAACTGGTACAACTCAGCTTATACCGAAAATGGCGGTTTGCGGCCTGCATACATGGCGCGCCTGGAAAAGATTCTGGACAAAGCAGAGGAACTTGGCATGGCACCCATACTGGGATTATTCTACTTTGGCCAGGACCAAAACCTCAAAGATGACGAAGCTGTCAAAACGGCAACCCATAATGTGATCGATTGGTTATTTGAGAAAGGTTATCAAAATGTGCTGATCGAAGTCGCCAATGAATGCGACAACCGTAATTACGACCTTGATATTATCAAGGCAGATCGCATTCACGAACTCATGAATCTCATCAAATCCAAAGAAAAAAACGGCTACCGGTATCTTGTAAGCACCAGTTATAACGGAAATCGCATTCCGCGAACCAATGTGGTACAGGTCGCAGACTTTATCCTGATTCATGGAAATGGTGTAAATGATCCGGCGAGAATTACGGAAATGGTTGCCCAAACTCAGGCAGTAGAAGGGTATCAGCCCATGCCCATTGTTTTTAATGAAGATGATCATTACGATTTTGATGCCGATACCAATAATATGACAGCAGCGGTGAGGGCTTATGCTTCCTGGGGTTATTTTGACTTTCGTCGTGATGGAGAATCTTTTGAAAATGGCTATCAAAGTGTGCCTGTGGATTGGCGGGTGAATTCGGAGCGGAAAAAGGGTTTTTTTGAAAAGGTAAAAGAAATGACAGGAATTTAATACAATCATTACTGAAAAACTGATTGATTAGGAGGAGACTTTTAGGATTGAGTCATTTGATGTTTTTATCTACCTTTAAAAGGAGAAATTTATTTTACTTATCATGTACTAATTATGAAACGCAGACTGATTATTGCTTTTCAAATTGCTCTAATAGTTATTCCTCTCCTCCTATTTATTCATATCTATTTTAGTTGGGGCTTGCCTAGTGAAGGGGAAAATGCTGCTCTTGGTTTTTGGACTTTATTGATCACACCAATATGTGCCTTCCTGTTTAGCAAAATCAAGCATATCTATTTTGCTGCGTTGGGCTATTTTTTCATCGGAGTTTTTCTCATCGTTTTCTCGCATGTCTTTTTTGACCAACAAGCAAGACGAATCTGGCCCTGGACTGAGATAACTGCTAAAATTGATGAAGCCTGTCCGGCGGGCAAGTGTGACTGGGATCATCCAGCAATTGAATATACTTTTCCAATAATTAATCAGAAGGTGAAAATTTCTGTTGGAAAATGGGAAGAAAGGAATAGTGAAGAATATATTGAACTCGATTACGGGAGAGGTCGGGTAGCAACTTTTAAACGAAACCTGGAATTTAATCATGTGGATTAAAAACTATATCATTTTAGGGTTAATTCTTATTCCTTATTTAGCCTATGCCCAAGAACAAGCGCAAGAGGAGATTTCTAACAAGGATCTACCTATTTGGGCTCTTAATCACCATTTTGAAGGGTTAAATCCTAATGCCGTTTTGGATACTTCTATCATCTCCAGAGGTTATGACTTCCAAAGTCTGGGAGCATGTTTGGCGTTTTTAGAGGCTTTTGATGATAATCCTTTGGTAAATGAAATCGTTTATCTTCGTTTGCAGGAAATCGCTGAAAGATTCTATGATATGAATACTCCTGTTTTAGTCCTTGAAAATGGGGCAGGAAGCTGGGAGGGAGCAGTAAAGGCTAATAATGAAGATACTCGAAATGGAATTATTTTCACGAGTATGGGAAATTCTTGTCTTTCATTTGGTTCAATGAATAAGGGAATTCAAGCTTTCAATAGGCAGACCCAGGAATTATTGAATAATCGTAAGTAATTTATATATCCCCCACTTCCAAAACCAATTGGTAATTAAATTAGTTGGGAAAGTGAACAGGAAAACCTTAATCTTGTGTTATCAATCATCCAATCAGTAAAATATTTATGATCGAACAGGAAATCAATAAAGTAGAAATTAGTTTTTTAACCATAGACGATTACCAGGAGTTAAAAGAGGTAATGATTCATGCCTATCAGACAATGCCGGGATCTTACTGGAAGGAAAGCCATATCAATAAATTACTCGATATCTTTCCCGAAGGCCAGATTGTGATGAAGGTCAATGACAAAATTGCGGGTTGTGCTTTGTCTATCATTGTCGATAGTTCTATTCTCGAAGAGCAACATACATATATCGAGATTACGGGGAATTATTCTTTCAAAACCCATGATCCTGAGGGAAATATTCTCTACGGAATTGATGTATTTATCAAACCCGATTTTCGAGGCATGAGGCTGGGCCGAAGGATGTATGACTATCGGAAAATACTTTGTGAAAAGATGAATCTCAAAGGAATCGTCTTTGGCGGTAGGATTCCGAATTATCACAAATACGCCGATCAGATGGGACCGAAAGAGTATATCAAAAAGGTAAAACTCAAGGAAATCAATGATCCGGTTCTCAACTTTCAACTGTCCAATGATTTTGCTCCGATCAAATTATTGAAAGGTTATCTACCCGATGATTCAGCCTCAAATGAGTATGCCGTTTTATTAAAATGGGATAATATTTACTACGAAAAACCTGTAACCAGAGCGCGTTCGATCAAGAAAGTGGTAAGGCTGGGATTGGTACAATGGCAAATGCGTCCTTATAAAAACATTCAGGAACTCATGAATCAGGCCGAATATTTCATTGATGCTTTATCAGGCTATCGGAGTGATTTTGCGCTTTTTCCTGAGTTTTTTAATGCTCCTCTTATGGCTGATCATAACCATCTGAGCGAGGCAAATGCCATTCGCAAACTGGCTGAACATACCTCAGGACTGGTTGATGAGTTTTCCCGTCTGGCTGTTTCCTATAATATCAATATCATTACAGGAAGTATGCCCGAACTGGTGGGGAATACACTGTATAATGTGGGATATTTATGCCGTAGAGACGGAACGATTGATCGCTATGAAAAACTCCACGTAACTCCTGACGAAGCCAAAGTCTGGGGGATGCAGGGAGGAAATACCCTGAAAACCTTTGACACGGATTGCGGAAAAATCGGAATCCTGATTTGTTATGATTCTGAATTCCCTGAATTGAGCCGTATGCTGGCTGAAGATGGAATGGATATTCTTTTTGTTCCTTTTCTGACAGATACTCAGAATGGTTATTCACGGGTGCGAAACTGTGCCCAGGCCAGAGCGATTGAAAACGAGTGTTTTGTAGCTATTGCAGGAAGTGTAGGGACCCTGCCCAAGGTGCATAATATGGATATCCAGTTTGCCCAGTCGATGG
>JAGQVA010000320.1 GCA_020438265.1 Bacteroidota bacterium | reverse complement strand
CGATCTTTGGGTGAAATCTGAATAATTTCCCCAGCCCCACTACCTTCATCAAACATATATGCCGGAGTATAAAAGCCGGTTTTGGGGAGTTGACTGTTTTCAACAAACATCCGTAGCCCAAATCCGCCTCCGCCTTGATAATATCGAAGTTCAATCTGATGAATACCCGCAGAGAGCTGAACATGATTGCTTTTTTCGCTCATACCATGATTTCCATCATGATTGATCACTTCCTTTCCGTCGATATAAAAAATACTTCCATCGTCTGAGGCCAGATAAAATATGTATTCGTCAGCCGTTTCGACTTCCAGATTTGCGCTAAAAACAAAACCGTAGTCGCTCTCTCGGGTGCCATGTGCTTTGAGGTCAAATGTTTCTTCCTGACCTTCCTGGGTAGGAGTTAGCTGGCTAAAATCAGGCATGGCACTTAAAGATTCATCAAATTCGTAATAACGATAACTAATGGCAGACATCCGGGGGATTTTATTATCAATGAGCCGATAACGAATATTTTTAAAAGCAACCGGACCATGATCTCCCTGGATCATTAAAGGGCCTTTTAGCTGTTCGTCTTCAAAAGCAGCAGCTCTTGTAGGGCCTGAAATAGAGACATTTTCGTGGATTTTTACGCCATTGTGAATGACTTCTACGAATTTTGCATCTTCAATTTTTTGCCCGCTTTTCCCCCAGCGAGGAGCTTTAAAACTGATTTTCAGGTTTTGCCACAGACCCGGAGCACGACTGGCATTGCTTGCAGGAGGCACGCCATCATAACCTTTCTGGCCTTCGGGACGTGATTCATCCCATCGCTCGTAAATACCTCCACAGTCGATAAACCCCGGATTTTCTACTCCCCAGCTGTCAAATAGCTGAATTTCATATCTCCCCATGAGATAGATGCCTGAGTTGGAGCCTTTAGGCATTAAAAAATCGATCTCCAGATCGATATCGCCATGCTCAAAAGTGGTGAAGATATTTTTCCCTCCTTCGGTGGGAAGATTGGTGAGGATTCCGGTTCCGGGACTGGCTTCAAGATTGTGTTGGATATAGGGATCAGAACTGACAGAGCCAGTTATTTGCCAGTTTTCACTGGTTGCCTGAAATCCGGACAAGTCTTCCAGAGACATAGGGGTCAGAGGGGATTCTGCTTCAGTTGGCCCTTCTTCCGGATGAACTTCTTCTGTACAGCTGACCCATAGAGCTATGAGTGCTGATAAACAGAGAATATGAATCAGTTTCATGAGAGATTAGTAGTTAAAATAGATGATAAGTTATTGACCTTTAGCGATTGGCAATTTGCAGATTTATTTCGGTTTTTCTGTTTTTAGCCATTTATCTATATCTGGATGTAGTAAGGTTTGTACATCCGGGCTGGATAAATTTTCATGAGTCGCAATGGCTATTCTGGTTTCTATTCGCCGGTCTACTTCTTCGCCATTGGCTGTTTTGATGGCAGCAATTACTGCTTCATACCCCATTTGGAAGGGATCTTGGAGAGCCAGCGCGTCAATGTGGCCAGCCTCCAAAGCAGGAGTGATTGAATCATTGGAATCAAACCCAACAAATTTGATGGTTCCTGTTTTACCTGTTTTTTTCAAGGCTTCCAACATCGCATAAGTGGTGGTTTCATTGGGTGTATAGACCCCTTTGAGCTTTGGAAAATCTGTGAGTAATTGTTCGGCAGCTTTGACAGCCTCTTCAAAAGTCGCTCCGGCATAACGGTCAGAGGAAACTATGTTGACTTCAGGAGCAATTTGCCTCATTCGATCCAGGAATCCCTGCTCGCGATTGGTAGTACTGGCCGAACCTTCCAAAAACCTCAGAATTGCAACCCGCCCTTTTTCTTCCAGTTTTTCTGCCATAATTTCTGCGCATAATCCGCCTCCCCGGTAATTATTCGTAGCTACGAAACTGACATAATCCTCAGAAGCCAGATCTGAATCAAAAATAATAACCGGAATCTCCCTTCGATTCACTGACTTAACGACAGGAACAAGACTTCTTGAATCCAGGGGAGCTAAAACCAGGGCATCAACATTTTGGCTGATAAATCCTTGTACAATCTGAATTTGCGTTTGCCGGTCAGATTCTTTTTCTGGACTTTCCCAGAGAATATTAATTTTATGCTCGTGGGCTGCTTTCATCGCACCCGCTCTTACCGATTTCCAGAATATATGTGTTTTGCCTTTAGGTACAACTGCGATTTTGAGGTTCTTTTTACCGGCATTTCCTCCGCACCCTGTGATAAGTGGGAAAAGTGTTAAGATGAGAAATGCCAGTCTGAAAATCATAAGCGGCTATTTTGGGACTATTTTCTGTTGCAAGATTGTGATTTGCATTGAATCATGCAAAATTACCATTTAGGATAAGGATTCCGTTTGGGGGGTTCGGGTTCAATTAATAATTTGGCCATGAGGTATTCATCCACATATCGCCCATCGATTTGGTAAGAATCACGTTTAGTTCCTTCAATTTGAAACCCCATTTTTCTATACAGGGAAATGGCAGGTTTATTATCATTTTGGACCAATAATTCCAGTCGTCGAATCCTGCTTTTCCAGGCCCATTTTTCCAGTTCAGTAAATAATAAGGTTCCCCATCCCTGTCTCCGGTATCCTTTTCTGACTCCGATTCCGATAATCACGCTGTGATTTACCCGATAATAACTCTGACCAAAAGCTCCTAACCACGCAACTAATTTGGGACCGTCTTCTATGACAAAAATGATCTGATTATCCCTGGAAAGAATATCTTCAATTTCCTCCATCTGTTCACGGATTGTAGTCTTTCGTTCGTTGGGTTTGAGCAGAGAATAAGGAGATTCACTCTCAATATCTTTCAATAAATCGAGATAAGCCTCGGCATCGGTTACATGAATTTCTCTCAGGTTCATTATTTTGTCGGCGATAAAGAATGTTGAAGATAAGAAAATCGAACGGCAGAAGACAATAGAATTAATATAAAATGCATACAATTGACCAAAAAATTCATCAGTATCTGAACACTTATCGAGCCAGTTTCCCTTTAAGTGGAAATCTTTTAATTGCTCAAAAAGGCCAGATTATACATCATTCTTCCCGGGGAATGGCAGACCACAGTTTTGAAATAGAGAATGGACCTGAGACCCGGTTTCCCATTGCATCATTGACTAAAGCCTTTACAGCAGCAGCCATTTTGATTCTTTGTGAGGAGGGAAAACTTAGCCTGGATGATAATGCGGGTGATTTTCTGCCGGAAGGATTGTCTTTCAAGGATAAAATACCCGTTCACCAGCTCCTTACGCACAGTGCCGGATTGCCTGATTATCAGCTAAATAAGGAAGAATTGCTTCATGAAGTGTTTGCCCGAAGAATGGGAAGCGATGAATTTTGTCATCGTTTTTTGAGGCACCCTTTGATTGCTGCGCCTGGAAAGGAGTTTCATTATTCTAACCCTGGCTATTATTTGTTAGGAATGATCATTGAGGCAGTTTCAGAGATGCCTTTTGGACATTTTCTACAACAAAAAATCTTCGATCCGGCAGGCATGGAGCATACGGGAGTTGATGATCCGGAGACAATTATTCCTTTCAGAGCCCAGGGATATCGCTGGCGGGGAAATCACCTTGGTCGGGCTGTTTATACCGATGCACGCAATTTTTATCCGCAAGGGGGGCTGTATTCTACTACTGCTGATCTTTTTCGCTGGATAGAGGCCTTGAAATCGGGGAAAATTATCTCTGCTGAGTCTCTGGCGTTGATGCTGGAAAAACATGTACCTATAGATACAGACAGGGAAATATTTTATGGTTATGGGATACACACATTAAAACGAAATGGGAGAAATGCGGCTGGTCATGGAGGAAGCCACTGGGGATATCGGAGTCATTTGGAATGGTACCCGGAGGAAGATATTCTGGCTATTATGCTAAGCAATTATGAGTTTCAGGATACAGCAAAAATTGTTGATTCAGCCGTAAAGGCAACCTTTGATTTGACCTTTGAGAGTCCTCAAAAACCACCCAGAGCAAAAATTTCGCAGGATACGTTAAAAAAGTATGACGGAAAATATCAAAATGGTAACTTTGTAATAACCGTAAAAATAGGCCAGAAAAACTGTTGGATTGAAATGGAGGGAGAAGAGAATGAAATCTATCCGATAAGTGAAAGCGTTTTCGCACATCAGTATCTGGATCAGACTTACCAGATAACATCGGATGAGAAAGGAGAGTTGAGTTTGTGGGGATGTAAAAAAGTAGATCCATAGCCTGGCTTAGGATTCGTTAAGGCAAATATTTCTCAAACATTGATATGAAACGATTTATCCCCAAACTGATCTCAATCATGGCATTCCTGGTGCCTTTGGTTCTGTTCGCTCAGACGAATGTTGAACGAACAGGTACTACTGAAACACAAGTAAAAAGGGAAGGACCTGTCATCGCTCCCAAAGCGCAGAATATTGAAATTCTTGACCCTTTAAAATATCCCTTAAAGGCGGTTAGAAAAAAAATCGAAGGAAGTGTTGTAGTCGATATTGAGGTAGATGAAAATGGAAGTTATGTGGGACATAACATCGTAGAATCGGCAGATGATGTTTTGGCTGAGGCTGTTGATCCGTTTATGTCAAAACTGATTTTCCATCCAGGAATGCAGAATGAAGAGCCCGTTCCGGGAATTGCACGGATTAAGGTCATCTTTTCGATCCAAAGTCGCGTGCCGATTAAGACGGAGATTACGATTAAATTTGAAGGACAATAAGCATTTGCTCTATTGTTCTAAGTGCTTGGATATAGCTAATTTTAAGTAAAAGTAAATATTAGAAAATAACAAATGGAAAAGTAATTGACTGATTAACAGGTTTTTACTTCGTTATTTTCTACTTGTTATTATTTATTTTGACTTTAATTGATATTGCCTCTTCACTTATTTTTTAAAATTTTTAAAAGGAATTACACTCGCCCCATGCAATACACGACTTCTAAACTCGCTTTGCTCTATGTAATTTTTTCCTTGCCACTATTTAGCCTTTTTGCACAGATGAATCCTTCTCTAAAAGTGATGACTTTCAACTTAAGGCTAAATACGCCTCAGGATGGAGAGAATGCCTGGCCCAATCGCAAGGAAATGGTTCAGAGTATGATCCGCTTTCACCAGGCCGATATTTTCGGTGTGCAGGAAGCCCTGGAAAGCCAAATGGTAGATTTGAAACAGATGTTTCCTGACTTTCAGGCTTTTGGTGTCCCCCGGAGTGATGACCCCGCTTCAGGTGAATATTCAGCTATTTTTTATCGAAAAAATCGATTCACCCGCACAGCAGGAGAAACCTTCTGGCTTTCTGAAAGCCCGGAAATGGCCAGCCGGGGCTGGGATGCTGCCTTAAACAGGATTGTTACCTGGGTGAAGCTAAAAGACCGCAAAAGCGGTAAGGAATTTTTTCACTTTAATACTCATTTTGACCACCAGGGACGGGAAGCCAGGGAAAATAGCGCCAGACTGATTCTGGACATGATGAAGGAATTAAATCCGGATAATTTGCCAATTATCCTGACAGGAGATTTTAATCTTACTCCCAGTGAAGATCCTTATTATGTGCTTACCCGTGATGATAATGGGAATTCTTTTCACGATGCGATTTATGAATCCATTCAACCGCATCATGGCCCGGAAAGTACCTGGAGTGGATTTTCTTTTCCGGGCGAACCCAACCGGAGAATTGATTATATTTTTGTGAAGAATAATATAACGGTTCTCAGTCATGCGATTCTTTCTGATTCATGGTCTGGAAAATACCCCTCTGATCATCTGCCTGTTTTGGCAGAAGTGCTGATTGATCCGGCCCAACCGCTGCCTCGTAGTCATGCGCATAATGATTATGAACACACAAAACCGCTGTTTGATGCCCTTAGCCATGGTTATATGAGCATTGAAGCTGATTTGTGGCTGATTGATGAGGAATTGTATGTTGCTCATAACCGGCCATTTCTGACAAATAGTTTGCCTACTTTCAAGGAATTATATTTGTCGCCTCTGGCTGATTTGATTGATAAAAACCGTGGTTGGGTCTATCCAGGGCATAATAAACCAGTTCAACTACTGATTGATTTGAAAAGCGACGGGTTGGCTACTTATCTGCGACTGGCCAGTTTGCTTAATGAATATGATTATTTGTTTAAAGGAATAGGAAATAATCCCGCTCCGGTCGAGATAGTGATTTCTGGAAATCGTCCCATTGAACATATCAAAAATGAACAAAATCCTCTGGTAGGCATTGACGGAAGACCGGAACAACTTGGAGAACAATTCGACAGAAAACTCATGCCTCTGATTAGCCAAAAATACAGCATTGTTACAAGCTGGAAAGGAAAAGATCCCATTCCTGAAGAGGAAAAAAATGTGCTGAAGACATTGATCGACCAGGTTCATCGCATGGATAAAAAAATCAGGCTGTGGGATATCCCTGATAATGAGCTGGTTTGGAAGACG
>JAGQVA010000319.1 GCA_020438265.1 Bacteroidota bacterium | reverse complement strand
CAATGCGATACCCGCAAAGAATAATAAGAGAATTGTTGTTTTAAAAAGTTTCATTTTTAATTAAATGTTAGATATAAATATTTGAGATTTTTCAATTCTGATCGTCTTGACCATGGATTCACTAAGACGAAGAATTCGATGCAAAGAACCGGCGAATTCTTTTGAAAGGGTTTCATGTATGTTACCAATATTTGATTCGTGGTTTCATGCATGAAAAATGACGCTGAAGAGTGTCTTTTTTTGAGATGGCCAAAAGAGGAGAATGTACTCAAATCGACTATTCAGGCCATTTTTTGATGAATTTGGCTGTATTTTTTATCTCACCTTTTTTATTTCAGAATCATGACCTGAAAAATGATTTTTTTCTGGCCATGTAACTATGAGACAAATATTTGTAACAGGTGTGCAAATGACAGTTTTTTGATCAAAGTCTAATCTGAAGATGTTACAGAGTGGAAAAAATCCGAAACGTTGGTGAAACTGATCCAAAAGGATAAGCCAGACCTTTGGGTATCATATTTAACCAAGTTGAAAACCCTAAAATTTAAAGCAATGAAAAGAGTTTCAGTTATTCTGGCTACTTATAATGGAGAAGACACCATTGAAGCAACTATCAGGTCCATGCTCAATCAGGATGGAATGAATGAACAATTTGAATTAGAGTTGATTGTGGTGGATGATTGTTCTACAGATCGTACAACTGATATTATAAAGCAATTCAACCTGCAGGTATTTAGCACGCTACAAAATAGCGGAGGTCCCAATAAAGGAAGAAATATTGGTCTCAAACACGCTACAGGTGATTATATCTGTATTGCTGATCAGGATGATATTTGGGCAAGGCATAAAGTGATTTCAATGCTGCCTTATTTTGATCAGGCTCCAATTGTTACTTCCGGTTATAAGGTTGTGGATTTGTCTGAGGGTAAAGAAGTCGTCAGAATAAATCAAAACGACGAGGGATTCACTTATTTCGGAAAAAATAAAACCTTCATATCACGGCTACTAAGACTTTCCAGCGGCCAAAATACCTATCTCGGCTCAATCATGTTTGAGGCAAGTCTGAAAAATATTCTGTTTGAAGAGATATTTGGTGCGGTTGATTATGACTGGGTGCTTAAGCTTTTCCATCAGAGAGATTCTATTGAAGTCAGCGATGTGCTCTATCTTCGCAAGGTGAACGGCAAAAATTTGTCGTTGAATGAATCTTACCGGAAAAAGGATTTTTACTTTTCCCTGATGTTTATTGAAGAGTATCGCGATTTGTATCCCGAAGAAGTCAAAACTGCCAGCTTGAAGATTTTCGGAACCAGGGCAAGATATTATTATCTAATGGATAATATGAAATTGGCCCGTTTCTACTTCCTTCGGTCTCAGTTAAATGCCAAGACCCTCTTATATTATCTCACCAGCTTTGCCGGAAGTAATTTGATCAAAAGAAACTTTAACGTCTTTGGATAATGAATCAAACCAAATCCAGAACGCTATTATTACTGGGTTGCCAGAGAAGTGGTACAACTTTACTGGCGGCGATGCTGGGAGGACATTCGGAAATTAATATGCTATTCGAATCCACTTCAGGAGATGTGTTGAGGCTGATTGGTAAAAAGTACAATGGCAACAAATTATTACCCTGGCGACAAATCCGAAAGAAGCAAAAAGCTTCAAAATTTGGACATTTCATGAATCGTCTGGTAAATCTTGACTTTTCCAGAAATGGTTCATCTCATCCAAAAATCAGGCTGTTTCCGACATCATCCTTATCTATTGAGGACTATTTAAAAAATGATGCGCGGATTATTACCATCACCAGAAACAGAGAGGAAGTGGTGCGGAGCATTACAACCCGGACTAAACTGAGCAGAAAACAAGCTGAAAAGGAGTATGACCGGTCTATGCAGGAAATGGAGGGGCTAACAAATATGGCTTTTCAGGTAGATTTCGCGGATTTGGTCAATCACCCTGTTGAGACGCTACAGGCAATTTGTGAGTATCTGGAATTGGAGTTTGAGCCACGAATGCTGGAAGGAGTAGAGTATAATTTTGTTTACCCGCATTCCTCTGTGATGAAGGATAAATCGACCTTGGTCCCAGTGCATTAACAATACAAAATCACATAGAATAAACATATAAAAAAGGATCAAAGGCAATCTATGCAATCAGGTTTGTGGGCATTCCGCTGATCTGAGATAGGGTTCTCTATTCCTTGTCTAAAATCCTTTATCGGGCGTATGTCAGATTTCTTCCCTGTAAAACCCCCGCGCACAGGCTCCGCCCACCTCTTGAGGGGGCGTGGCTGGTGCGAGGGGGTAATAAAAGAGAGAGAAGGGAAATTTGCCATACCCTCCTTCATCAAACAATAACAAAATGAAAATTCTTATATTTAATATTATTCTTCTGAGCTTTTTTCCTTTAGCTTTTTCTCAATCCATTCCTACCTCTATCGATACTACCCTGATAGATACCAACGCGGTAAAAAACGTTGAGAAGCAATTAAAAGGTCGCTATTTTTCCACCAGGGATAGCTTAAAAAATCTGGTCAAAACCAACTGGAGGCCCCGGATAAACTATAATATGAGTCTGAGCTTTGACTTCGCCAGAGGGAATCTGAATCTTGTCAATTTTCTCCCCAAGACAGATGTATTACTGGAAGTTGGACCTTTGGGCCTTAATACCTCAATTGGATATAATTTTGCTCAGTTGGAAGGGGTGTTAATCAGTAATGATTTTATTTTTGATGTGATACCAATAATCGGTTTGGGAGATAATTTGCATCTCAATGGAATTGTTGGAGCACAGGCGGCTTCCATTCGCAATATTGATCATCGTCAGAAAACGGGGCTTGGATTAGGGCTTCCTTTTGAGAACGAAATGCAGGAAAAGGTGAATCTAAATATCAACGGGGTACATGAAAGAACGAATTATGCCTCCAATGATTCAACTGAACGCCTTTTTACAGATGGAAGTAATGTTTTTACCCGCATTACCTATGGTCTCCAATTGGGAAGTAATGGCCAGTTACAGTTAGGAAATCGAGGTGTACAACTGAGCTATAATACCTATATGATGAAAGCGATTAATATGAAAGAAGACTTTCGGATAAGTGCTTTTACCACTTTACTGATTCCCATTGGAAAAAAGATCTTCTTTCAAACCAATATTAATTATTCCTATGAAAATGTTATTCTAACAGGTACCAAACATCATGATCTTTTTGTTTCTTTTGGAATCGGGGTGGCCCGTAAACAAAAGGATGAAAAGAAATCACCAACCTAAGGATTTAAACCTGTGAAGGTGCCTTCCCATAGACCTTTTTAAACTCTCTCGAAAAATGGCTCAGGGAAGAAAATCCCGTTTGATAAGCAATTTCAGAGATATTGTATTTCTTTTCCTGTAGAAGTTTTTCAGCCTCGTTTAAACGAATTTTTTTTACAAACTCGCCAGTCGAGAGGCTCGTTAATGCCTTAAGTTTCCGATGCAAATGCACCCGACTCATCGCAAATTCCCGCCCAATATGATCTCCGTTGAGTTGGGGTTCATCCAGGTTTTCAAGAATATATCCTTTGATATTCATAATAAACTCATCTTCCTGCTGATAGGTATCCTGGGTAACTTCCTGAATATCTGTTTGATATCGCTTTTGCAATAACTGTCGAATTTCAATCAGTTTATGAATTCTGATCACCAGTTCCTGAGGGCTAAAGGGTTTGGTCAGATAGACATCTGCCCCGCGCCTTAAGCCTTCCAGACGGCTCTCCAGAGAAGCCCTTGCAGTGAGCAGAATCAGAGGAATATGGGAGGTATTTACGTGGTTGCGGATGGCATGGGTAAAGGCGAAACCATCCATTTCCGGCATCATGACATCAGAGATAATAAGGTCTGGAATCAAGGACAATGCTTTTTCCAAACCTTCTTTCCCATTGTGGCTTTCAGTAATTTGGTACTTGTTTTCATCCAGACAGGATCTGATATACTCACACATTTCGATATTATCTTCTACAATCAGCAGCTCCAGCTTTTTGCGGTTTTCTGTTTTAGCATCATGAAGAACTGTTGATATGGGTTCATGAGGAATGAGATCCTGAAAAGCAGGCGTTTTAAGTAAGGAAAACGTTTTGCTTTCTTCCGGAACAGGAAGATATATTTCAAATGTTGTCCCTTGATTTACCTGACTTTCTACTCCTATATTTCCGCCCTGAAGTTCCACAAGCTCCTTCACAAGGGCCAGGCCGATTCCAGTTCCTCCCTGTAAGCGTGTCGCCGAATCATTGGTCTGATAGAAACGACCAAAAATCCTGGACAATTGATCTTTTTCAATCCCCACACCCGTGTCGCTGACTCTTAACATGACGCCTTTTTCTGACTGGTTTGATTGTTTTTGTCCGACTGCCACTTGTATACATCCACCTTTAGGGGTAAACTTGACGGCATTTGACACAAGGTTGTAAATAATCTTATTCCATTTTTGCTGATCAAAATGTATTTCCCACTTTTCCAGAGGAGAAACAAAACTCAACTTTTGTGCTTTTTCATCTGTCATAGGATAAAATCGCGAACATAATTCTTGTGTATAACCAATAATATCCCCATTTACTACCTCTATTTTCATTTTTCCACTTTCAATCTTTGACAAATCCAGTAATTGATTGATCAGTGTCTGAAGGTGAATGGCGTTTTTACGGATTCCCTCCATTCTTCTTTGTAATATATTGGGGGGAGGCTGGTTGGAGATCAATTGATCAAGTGGTCCGATGATAAGCGTTAAGGGAGTTCGAAACTCATGTGTAATATTAGAGAAAAAACGGGTTTTTGCCTTGTCAAGCGATTTCAGTTCTTCATTTTGCTCAAGAATCGTCTGAGTTCGTTTTCTTACTTCGTTTTCCAGACGCAGGTTATCTCTTCTCAGTGAATAAAGACGCCATCTGATTATCCCTATGGTCAAAGCTATAATTAATGTGAATATCGTTACTAAAAACCACGTTTGTAAATAAAAAGGAGGCAAAACGTGAAGTTTTAAACTCAATTCCTTCTCCGACCATCCCCGACCAAGATTTCTCCCTCTGACCTTTAAGGTATAATCTCCATAAGGCAAATGAGTAATGCGAATAAAGTTTTCCTTGATTTCATTCCAGTTATCACTATATCCTTCAATTTTGTAGGAATATCGATGTTTTTCAACATTATCAAAATCAAGGAGGCTAAAATAAAGTTCCGTGAATTTATCATCGGGACTGAGGGTCAGATACTCGGATGTTGCGAGTAATTGGGTTTTATCCTGCATTGACTTTTCCCCTTCTTTCTGGACATAATACCCAATAAATTCCAGTGCTGTTGACTTAAAGGATTCCTCAGCAAACTGCCTGGGGTGAAAAGAGATCAATCCGCCCAGACCGCCAAAATAAAACGTTCCATCCTTGGCCTGGTAATGCGACGTATGGTTAAATTCATTATGAGGCAAACCGTCATCGGTAGTAAAAGTCCGAAGTTGAAGTGTCTTTTTATCCAATTGCATCAAGCCTTTATCACTGGGTATCCAAAGTTTCCCATAATCATCTTCATAGACGGCATAAGTGAAATTATTAGCTAAAATATCATCAGTGGTGAATTGCTGATAACTACTTTTTGTATCTTCAGTCAATGAGGGTTGCCACTTGATGATCCCACCACCTTTGGTTGCCAGCCAGAAAAATCCACTTGTATCTTCATAAATATGCATAATATGATCAAAGGGCAAATCTCCAGAGGCCAGGCTAAAGTGCCGTAAAACTCCCTGCTGTTCATTTAAGAGAAAGATTCCGTGATCGCTGGCCAACCAGAAAACATTATTTTTTCTGTATATAAAATTGACCAGACTTTGATCCAGTAACAGATTCTTATCCTGATTTTCTCGATATCCGTCAAAAGGGAGTAATTTTTTTTCTTTTAGATCGAGATAAGCGATTCCATTATTAAGACTTACAAGAAATCGGTAAGGGTTATCGGTTTTTGCCACCGTACTTACGATAAACCTTTCAAGGTTATAAGGGAAATACTCAGTTTTTTTCTGGGTTTTCAGATTGATTTCAAACCCCAGGGGATTGAGTCTGTAAGTCCCGGCCCAAATAATACTATCAGCATATATTAAGGCGTAAGCCGTTATTGCTGAATTTGTCATTTTACTGAGTTTTTGGGCCTTTACATCCCAATGAAAGAGTTCTGAATTGAGGAAAAAAATATTCCCGTCATTGTCTTCAGTAATATTTCGGCAATCTGAGAAAAAATCTGTTTTTTGATGAATAAGCTGGAAAGGATTCGTTTTTGTCTCAGTTTTTAAAATTCCTGTAAATGTAGCCAGCCATAAACGATTCTTTTCCTCAAAAAAAGAGAAAAACCTTGGGTCAATGTTTGATTCCAGCAAATCATGGTAATTAGCTAACCATTTACCCTGAGGATCAAAGAGGTTAAGTTGTCGTCCTGTTTTTACAAACCAGTATCCTTGTTG
>JAGQVA010000030.1 GCA_020438265.1 Bacteroidota bacterium | reverse complement strand
TGATTATCCTGTTGAGAGAGTTCGTCGCGAATCTGACGGTAAATTTCGCCCTCCAGTGAATCAAGCTTACACTTTTCCTGAAATTCTTCCGGAGTTAATTCCCCAAAAATAACCTCAGAACCATCACTGAGAATGGCTTTGACTTCTTTGACATGATCGCGGGTTGTTCCATAAACCAGTGAATAAGAACCACAGGAATTATTGCCCACCATTCCCCCTATCATGGCGCGGTTGGCAGTGGAAGTATTGGGCCCAAAGTGGAGACCATACGGTTTGAGAAATTTATTCAGGTCATCTCTGATGACGCCTGGCTGTACCCTCACCCAGGATTCCTCCTGATTAACTTCCAGAATCTGATTAAAATGCCGCGAAGTATCTACGACAATTCCGCTTCCAACACATTGCCCGGCGAGGGAAGTGCCAGCCGTACGCGGAATAAGAGAGGTTTTTTCGGTTCGTGCAAAATGAATCAACTGCTTGAGATCATCCTCGCTTCCGGGAATCGCTACCGCCATGGGCATCTCTCTGTACACAGATGCGTCTGTTGCGTAGAGAACCCGCATTGCATAGTCATAATGAAGCTCTCCGTCCAGAGATGCTGCCAGAATAGAGAGTTTTTGGGGAGATTCTTTCACCATAGGTAATTCTCAAGAGTTTAGGACTGTGAGTACAGTTACAAAGTGTAAAACAACTAAATTGTTTGGTTATTAGCTATTGGCCTTTGGCTTTTAGCAATTGGCCTTTAGCAATTCGACCTAACCGCCAACAGCTAAAGGCCAAAGGCCAATAGCCATTCTCACCTCAAATAAAAGATATAATCCGTAGCTGGCGGCGGAATATCCATTTCCCTTAGTCTTGCGGCAATCTGAGCCCGGTGATGGGTAGAATGATTAACGATATGAGAAAGAATATCCACGATGAAATTGGAAAATTCCTGACCTCGGGAATTCTTATAATTAAGCTCCTTTTGAATGTCTTCCTCAGTAACAGATTCAAGAAAGTGAATAATTCGTTCACAAATATGTGTATACCCATCCTTGCAATTCGCCAGCGGTCGCATATCCTGGGGCGAAAGCATGGTACTTCCATGCTGAATTCTGTCCATCCAGATAATCTCGGCATTGAGAATATGGTTGATCCAAAACAGCGATTTCGCATCAGAAACCTGATGGTCAATGAGGAGATCGAGGATCAGGCTATTAGCCCAATAGTCGTAAACAAATTGTTTTTTTAGATGTGAAATCATGTGGATTGATTTGATTGTAGGGCCGCATTTAAATGCGGCTCAATAATATTTCAATGCGGTCCCAAGATAAGATTTTTTATGAGATCCATCTTATATTTGCATTATGCTCAGGTTTGATCAAATTCGCCTTTCTCCTCGCTTCTATGTTCTGACAATTCTTTTATTGAGCATTTTTCTATGCTTTTGGAAACTGGGTACTCACCCCCTTCATCAATGGGACGAATCCAGATATGGAGAAAATGCCTACTGGATGCTGCAAAAAGGTGATTACGTCAATTTTTATTATGCTGATGAGATTGACACATGGAATGCCAAACCTCCATTAACAGCCTGGTTGATCTCGCTAAACTATCGGATTTTTGGTTTTAACGAATGGGCCTTACGAATGCATTCAGCGGTTGCTGGCGTGCTCTTTTTTATGGTTTTTTATGTCTTACTGTTGATATACAAACCGCCTATTTTCGCTTTTATTTCCAGTTTGATTCTGCTATCTGTCAAAGGATTGATTGGTCATCATGTCGCCAGAACAGGGGATACGGATGCGCTCTTGGTTCTATTTCTGATGGCGAGCCTCTATTTTTCACTTTTGTATATTGACTATAAAAAGAAATGGGCAGTGATTCCCGCTTTTTTGATGCTGGGACTGGCCTTTTACGCCAAAGGATTTACCTTCCTTTTTTACCTGCCAGGGGTAGGTGTTTATCTTTTATTACGTCAACGGCTTATTCCCCTGCTAAAGGAATGGCGTTTTTGGGCTGGTTTAATGATGCTTGGACTAACAATTTTCTCCTGGTATTTTCTGGTAAAACAATATGGGATTCCTTTTGAAGACGAGCGATATCCAGGCACCAATTCCTGGGAAGTAATGATCAACTACGATATTCTGGCCCGTTTTACCGAGTCGGGTGTGGAGGGAAATGACCAGCCGGTTGATTACCTGTTTTTACTCAAAGCTTTGGATGTAAAATTCAACCTCTGGAACTATGTCATGTACATGGGAATTTTGATTGCATCGGTGAAACTGTATTTCAAACGAAGCAATCTGCGGCGCTGGTTTATGCATAAGGAAAATCGCATTTACCTTTTAAGCATCAGTATTTTTCTCACTTTAGGAGGATTATTGACGATTTCCCAAAGCAAACTGATCTGGTATGTGGCACCCCTGGTTCCTTTTGGGGCAATCCTCTGCACCTGGGGAATTGCCAAAGCGGTGAGGTGGAAAAATATAACAGGTTATTTTTGGCTGGGTTTGATCCTGTTTACACTAGGACGCCAGATTTATTATGTGAATGATGTTCCGGAAAATTATGGCTTAATGATTCGGGAAAATAAAACCCAATTAGCCTCCGGGCAGAATATTTGGTTATATCATCCTCACAATCAGGATGTTCGATTGTATGCAGATTGGTTTCACCATTCTGTAAAATATACGGAAGCGCCGCTTTCTACGATCAGTCAGCATCCTGAGGATGGAGTGATTGGCCATTTTGACATCGGGGAATTGGAGGGGAAAGGAGAATTTATTTGTCGGGATGAGATTTGTGTGTTTTTGCCCATGCGATAAGCAAGGACGCAAAATTTTGCGTCCTTGCTTATCGCATGGGCGCCGGTGTATCATCCTCATCAAAATAGAGATTCACATGTTTAATCGCTGCGATTTCCTTGATTGCTGTAATCAACTCTGCACTGCGGTTCTCATTCTTAAAAGTAACGTGGTAAAATGCTTCAACTTCCTCATTATAGTCCAGGGTTTTGAGATTCACCAGTTTTAACTTCCTGCAATATTGTTTCAGCACATTGGTAATCACCGTTTCTGAATCCGGAGACGAAATATAATTGATTTGAAGAAGGTAATATCGCTTATGTGGATTGGCAAACTGAGTCGCCGTCAGAACGAGAATCACCAGACTTACCAATATCGTCCCGAGAATAGCAATAACCGGATATCCAACCCCGGCTGCCATGCCTACTGCCAGAGAAAAGAAGATAAAAACAATATCCTGAGTGTCTCTGACAGCTGTTCGAAAGCGAATAATCGACATCGCCCCTACCAGGCCGAAAGCCCGTGCGAGATTATTACCAATAACCAGCAGGACAATCGCCGTAATCATGCTCAGCAACACCAGTGAATGGACAAACGTTACCGAATAACTGGCTCCTTTATAGGTGAGCCTGTAAACGACGGAGATGATTAACCCGCAAATGACAGAAATAGCCAGATTAATCACAATGTCTGCGACTGTTAACGGAAAAAGGTCTATACTTTGAAAGTCTTGAAACATAAATAGTTACCTGGTTAACAGTTGTTGATTGGAAGATGAAGAATGAATGTTTGGGGCGATTGAAAGAATTCGTTCGGGAGAATACTGCGAAATTTGATGTGCGTCCATGGAAATAACGTATTTGGACGCAGATTTTTGCCTGACTCCCAGATAGGCAATCAAAGGTTTCATCCAGGCTGGATAATGATCATTAAATTTGACCTCCAAAATAAACTGATCCTTAAAGGCGTGTTTGATACCATTTTCCTGATAGAGTTCTGATAATTGAGGGAAAGCCGAACTGCGCAAATGTTTGTCAAAAGTAACCCGAATGGTGGAATCGGATTTGCTCAGATAGGGTTCCCGGTCATAAACCACCAAAACCATGGGCCGGAGGTTTTTGCCATAATAATGAAATAGAAACTTTTTGACGTCATCCAGTGCATGAGGATATTTAGCCAGGTTGATATCGAGATCTTCTATTTCAATTTTTCCGGAAAGAAGCTCCCATGCCTGTTTGAAAGATAAAGGAACGCGGTTTTTGCGCAAAGGAATTTCTATTTTTCGTTTAATCTCCAAAAAAACAATTCCGTCCTCACTTTCCTCATCATAACCCCTTACTCTTAACTTTTTCCGATACCTTAGTCCTTCAACTTTTTCTTTATAGAAATGCAAATGCGGCGTGTCATAATAAATACTGCGCACGGTGTAGGTATTTTCTTCTTTCCCTTCTGCATGTTTGTCAGGCTTTACAAAAGGTAGAATTGTCTCCCTCAGCCAGGGCAAATCTGCAAATGGAACGTAGTATTTATATTCGTACCTCATATTATCTTTTCCATTGACTCATGATTCGTCTCAAATATTCCCGCAGCAGGATTTTTCCTGTATCAAACTTACAGGAAGTCATGGCTCCCTTGTAGACGTTTGCCGGAGGATTTTTGATGGTTGCTCGTACCATAAAAACTTGCCGACTATCCAGAATTTCCACATTTTGAGAGAGTTGGATAACCTCAGCGGTAGTTATTTGATCCACTCCTGGTAAAGCAGTCTGAATATTCATACCAGGAGTGACCAGACTTTGATGTTGAAGCTCGACGGGTATAACAATGATCCAGGTTTGAGTATCAATAATGGAAATAACCTGTAGAGGCAGAGTATTTTCTCCAATTTTTCCCGAAATGGGAGCCACAACCTGATAGCCCTGTTTTTTTGATTTCAGGAAAGCGATTTCATTTTCGATGGATTTAATCCGGGCGATAGTCAAATCAATTTCTTCAGGTTTTTCTCCGATTTCAGCAGAAGACAATTCGCTCTCGGCAATTTTTACCTGTATATCAGCCAAAGAAAAAGCGTTTTCTGCTTCCTGAAATTCCTGTAGGGAAATTGCTGCTGAATCATATAATACTTTTTGTCTGTTGAAATTGATTTCTGCCAGGCGTTTTCTTTCAATCGCAAAATCAAGGGCTCTGCGGGCTTCTGCAATTACCGGAGGTTTTTCTCCTGCCCGGTCTCTTCTGAGCCTCGCTTTTTCTACCTGAAGTTGATTCCCCAGCACGGTGAGATTTTGTTCGAGTAGAAAAGAAGTAATCTGAGCCAGGGTATCTCCCTGATTAACAGTGCCTCTATCCAAAATAAGGGGACTTAAGTCTGCACTGGCAATATCACCTCGTTCAAATTTATAGGTCGTAACTTCACTGATAATTCCGTTCTGATAATTGTGAAGCGTACTACTGAGTCCTCCATCATTATCTTTTTCAAGTATCCAGGCTTTTTGGGGATAAATGCGTCCGATGCCTTCAAAGGTATATGGCACCCGTATGGGTAAAAACGGGATGATCAAAAGGAGTAATACCAGTGAAATTGCCAAATATCTTTTTGCTGTCAGGCTCAATGTTTGTTTTTAATTTTGGTAAAGATCAGATTATATATTATCAGAAAACAGGGTCGTAAAATTACCCTTACAGGGTGAAGGTTTACAAATAAATAATCATTTTTTTATATCAGGATAACGAATAATTTTAGTCGACGTCGGAAATAAAACGTCTTAAGGGGGATAAATCCCGTTTTATTGCGTTCTTGAGAGTATTATTTACAGATCAAATCTTTTTTGTTTTGGAAAAAAAATCAGCTTCTTTTTTTGCCAAAAATCATTTTTTAGGAGGGCGAATCATTTTTTCGCTCCTTTTTATGGTTGGTTTGGGGTGCAAAAATTCTCCTGAACCTCTTCCCCTGATTCTTCAGCAGGAATATACACTCAATATCCCTGCTCCATCAGGCCTTTCCTGGGGCAATGTGAATAATCAGCTTCTGGTGGTGAGTGATTCCGATTCAAAATTTTACCGAATTTCTACCTCCGGGCAAATTATTGGTAGTATAAACGTCCAGGCCGATGATTTGGAGGGTATTGCATGGAATGAAAAAACGGGTGAAATCTGGGTTTTGGATGAGTTGAAAGGAGAAGTGATTAAACTGACTGCGGGGGGAAGCGAAATCGGGCGAATTTCCATTGACCTTTCTATATCCACGGCCAATAACCGACTGGAAGGAATCGCGATTGATTCGGAAGAAGAAAAAATCTATGTGGTGAATGAAAAAGATCCGGGGATGTTGGCGGTATTAGCCTTTGATGGAACCCCACTGGAAGAATATTCCCTTACCTGGGCAGAGGATTATTCCGGCCTTTTTTATGATTCTCAGGGAGAATTTTTGTGGATCATTAGTGATCAGTCTCGCGTATTGGCCCGGTGTGATTTAAAAGGAAAACCATTGGAAACCTATATCTTGCCTTTTGAAAAAGCTGAAGGACTAGTCATTTCCGCTGATGGGAATGAGGTATATATTGTGAATGATGAAACAGGGAGGTTGTATGTTTTTGGGTTTTAAACTCAAAAAAACGCAATCAAAGCCATCAGTACTCCTACCACAATCGCCAGAATTTTCCAGGTAGCCATGGATTTCCCGTTTTTAAAGCGAAATTGTTTGGATTGTGTTTGGGGCTCAGATTCCGTAATAATGTCGGGAGCATCGAGGGTACGTTCGAGAATTTTTCGAAAAGAATCTTTAAAATACAGCCCCCAGGGCAATTCTCCATCTTCTCTCTGATACCCTAAAGAGAGGTATTGAATTCCTTCCTGATCAGTAGAAATTTCTTCTGCCTCCTCTTTCCCAACTACTTCATCCATAGCCGTTTGAAGAGATTTTCCAGATCCCAGTGCCTGATATATTTTTTGGACCGTTTCTTGCGGTTTAGGTTCTGAAGCCGTCGCACGTGTAGTAGCCAATATGGAGGGAATTCCTGAATTCAACAGGCTTATTACGAGTTCTTTAGTTGCTAACCCGTTGAGGGTTACCATACAAAGTCTTGGAAAAGCTTTGAGCAATAACCCGACTTGTTCAAAGGAAAGCTCAATAGGAACGTTGTCGCCGGCGTCAAATGCAATTTTGTCTGAATTGGTCAGTTTTCCCGAAAGGTGAAAAATAGCAATATTTTCCATAAATTTGCCGCCTGTAAGCAATTCATATGCATATTCTGAATCATCCCCTTCCTTGACGGGTGTTGCTTGCTCGAGACCTTGCAACTCCTTGTTCAACTCTTCGATCTCTTGATTGAGATAACTAAGAGAAATCCATTTTCCTTTTCGTTTTAAAAAATGATTGGCACAAGCGAGAAAAATGATGGGTAATGACATAGAAAATATATTATCAGCGTGTCCTTTTAGTCAAAGTTACGCAAAGAACCAGAAAGAGTTAAAGCAAAATAGTTGATTAGAACGCATAAATATCATACTTTTTCTGCAAGCTAAATATTCATATTCATGTAAATCTCTTATCTTTGGATGATGAAATTGATGAAACCTTTTTCCCTGACAAGCTCCAAATCTGGAAACGAAGCTTATTACCAACATCGGCAATGGCTACGATTCCTTAATGTTCTGGGGGTAGGGATTCATCGAATCGCCGAAGCTCAGACCAACCGCATTATTGAGGCTAATCAGCAGATTGGTAACCAACTGGACAATACCCTCAAACAAGGATTTAATGAGGTTCAGGAATATCAAAGGGAGATTCATCATGCCCTGGTAGATCAAAGCCGGATCATCAAAGCGGGAATGGATCAGATAGAGGTTACTTTGTCTGAAGGGTTTGATCAGGTAAGTGGAGGCCTGAGTGAGGTAGCGAATCGAATTGATAATGTAGGGCAGATTTTGGTCGACTCCGGGGAGAGAATGCATAAGGGACTGGCCGGAATTAAGGCTTCCGTGGATATGGGAATGATGAGCATCGTTTCCCAGTTTGAATTGCAAAGGGAGGAAATTCAGGAGGGTTTTGTAAAACTGACAGACATTCTTGAAAATAACCGCAAGACAGAAGCGCGGGAGCGGTATCGTGATGGAAAACAGGAATATGAGCGTTACCTCCAGCATCCGGATGAGCCTCAGTTTCTGATTGATGCTTATGACTATTTGCAGGAAAGTATCAAAACGTATCGGGGCAATCCTTTCTGCCACCTCTATCTGGGACATATTTATCACGAACCGGCCCAATATTATGACCTGGAAAAGGCACTGGAGCATTATCTGCTGTGTGCAACTTATGCCAAGGGGATTCCCAATAATCCCCTCGTTGCGCTGGGTTATTTTATGGCTGGCTGGATTCATTATGTAACCGGAAATGTGGAAGCAGCCATTGAAGCAGGCGAAAAATCGCTGGAATACGATGAGAAGGGCATTCCGGAAAACTACTTCAACCTCGCCAAGTTTTACGCTCGCCAGAAAAATACACCCAAAGCAATAGACAAACTGAACACTGCCGTTCAGAAATTCGATCCACTATATACCATCAAGGCAGATATTGACGATGATTTTCAGGAGATCCGCAATGACCTGGATCATTATTTTAGCCAAATTCGCGAATCTGCCGCCAAACAATGGGATAATAATATTCAATCTCTGGGAATTGAAAAATAAGCGAAAAACTGAGTATGTCTTTTGATCAGACCAAAATAAGAGATGTTGCCTATCGTGAAAAATTCAACCAGAAACTGGAAGAGATTAAGGGCGTTCGTAGTAAAAATACGTTCATCGATTATGCGATGAATCAAAATTTGTTTGATGAGTTAGGAGCAATCTACCAGGAAAACCTGAAAGCTTATCGGCAACATTATCAGACCAATAAGCGCAAATTTGAAAAAATAAAAACCGTTACTGAAACAAATAAAGACGATATGCATCCCCTGCGCTATCGTCGGGTCGAAAGGTTTTATGAGGAAATTGAGGCCGCACTATCAGAGGAAGATTACCAGAAAAATCGTGAAGCAAAAAAATTAATTCGCCAACTGGAAAAACATATTGAAAAGGCGGTGGATGAATATATGGGTTGGAGGGAGGATTTTAAAGAGTGGAAAAGTCGCCTCGATCAGGTCAAAACCCGGATTTGGGCTGAGGCCCATCAAAAATTTGTAGAGGAATACGAATCGCGGGAGGAGTTTATGGTGGGAAACCGGATTCCGCAATTGCCTATTCAGGTCGATGAAAAAGCCATTGAGGAAGCGATCGAAAAAAGGAAGCAGGCAGTAGAGGAGGTTCGCAAAAAGGTCCGAAACTCCATTTCTTTATGGAAAAAACTGGTCGCTATTGAGGATCAGTACGTTTCGGAGAAAGAGTTTGAAAAATTGCGCAACTCACTGGAAACTTCCATTCGTCGCAAAAAATGGAAAATTGGTGCAATTGCTGCTACGATTTTGTTGGTTTTAGGAGGAGCAGGATGGTCAGCTCCCAAATTATACAAAATGTGGCTGCATGAGAAGGCGTGGGAAAAAGCATTAAGCGAACGTTCCATTGAGGCTTACGAAAGTTATATGATCAACTTCCCCACAGGGAAATATTTCCTTCAGGCGCAGGATTCTATCATGAAAATTCCTTCCGGGAAAATTTCTAATCAGGCTGATACGCATGGATTATCATTTGATTATGAAGGCGAACTGAAAGGTGCCCAGCCTCATGGAAAGGGAATCGCTACTTATAAGGATAGCTCTATTTATGATGGCTATTGGAAAATGGGGATAAGAGATAGTTTTGGAACTTATGTCACAGCTGACAAGCATGTGTACGTAGGTGAGTGGAAAAACGGCTTTAAGGAAGGCCATGGAAAGCTGAAATTTCCCAATGGAAGTATCTATGAGGGAAACTTCGAGCAGGATCGTTACGCTGGTAAAGGCGTTTTTACCGAACCGGGAGGCATTAAATATGATGGTGAGTGGAAAGACGGTTTTCATGAAGGAAAAGGAACCTATACCTATCGGGATGGTTCTACCTATACAGGAAGCTGGAAAGCAGGGAAATATCATGGTTTTGGTACATTCAAAAGCCCCTCTGGAGTCTCTTATTCGGGTAGTTGGGTCAATGGCGTCAAACAAGGGCAGGGCACCCAAACCTGGACTGATGGCATGATTTACAAAGGAGGCTGGAAGTCGGGAAATCGCAATGGAAAAGGAACCCTTACCTGGCCAAATGGAAGTTCTTTTGATGGGGTATGGGTTGACGACACCATTGATGGACAGGGAATTTTTATTTCCCGATTCCGAGACGAATACAAAGGCCTCTGGAAAGGAACCATCGCCAATATCGTCCTGTACGATGGCGAAGGAAATATCTTTAAACAGGGACGCATTGAAGGTGGACTTTTTATAGGCGAATAGGATAAGAATAAACACGGAGTCACGGAGACACAGAGGATTGGTTGAAGTTTATTTATCTCCGTGTCTCAGTGCCTCCGTGTTAAACTTTCAGACTCCCAATTACAGCTTCAAACTTACCCAAAACTCATGGATCAAAAATACCGGAAACTGCTTCTTCGCTGGACAATTCCCGCCCTTCTGGTGCTTTTTTTTCTAATTAAAGTCATCAATGAACCGCAAATCCTGGTTACCTATGTGATCCCCGGATTGATCATTGGGCTGGTCATTTATTTTTTCATCATAGGCCAGGCTGAATCAATTGTCAAAAGAAGGCTTCGGCAGCCCACTCCCCACAAAGCGTTACGATATTACGAGCCAACCTTACAACTGAAAGATTCCCCTGTGATTCCCGGATCTGATTTTATCCAGTCATACTACAAGTCCTTGATTCTTTGTTTTTATGGCGAATATGAATCTGCCCTGGGAGAACTCAACCAGCATGATCTCTCTGATTTGCCCAAAATCTACGAGGCCATGCGCCTCAATGGAATCGTTGTGAGCAAGTATTTGCAGAAAATAGATCTGAAAAATGCTCTTTCTTCTGCCCGCGAGTCCTTACTGCTTTCCAAATACCCGAAACTGGTTTCTGGCCAGAAAAAAATCCCTCGCAATAATTATGAGGCTTATGTAGAAATAGGAGAGATTCTCAATGGCATGGCCGATGAAAATACCATTATCAGGTTGGAGCGCCGTTTTAGCAGGGCAACTTTATTTCCCAAATTAATGATTGCCTGGGGTTTGGGAAGGTATTATCAATCAAATGGCGAAAAGAAAAAGGCTGAAGAGATGAGGCGGTTTTTGGAGAAAACGGTTCCTTTTTGTGATCCTTTGAGGGATTTTTGAAGCTGATTTAAAGAGCACGTTTTAGTAAAAAACACGGAGGCACTGAGGGATGGAGGTAAACCTTATCAATTTCTCTGTGCCTAAGGGCCTCCGTGTTAAATTTCCAGACTCATTCCTCTAATCCGAAATGACCACACGTTTTCCAAATCTTTCACTTCCTCTTTCAATCAAAAACATATACACCCCGGAACTCAAATTTCTTACGTCGATCTTATACCGGAACAATCCCTGTGAAGGACTGATTTTATCCAGACGGATTTTTCTCCCTCTGGCATCAATGAGAGATAAACCCAATTCTTCATTACCAGACATATTACCTTCAAACACGAACTGTCCGTGATTAGGATTGGGATATACAGAAAAACCGGCTTTTTCGAAGTTTCCAGTGATTCCGGTTGGAAAGAAGTTATACCCATTGGAAATATCAGATAGACAACCTCCATTGAGCGCTACCACCTGGTAACTGCCACTTTGTGTCGGGATATAATAAGGAATAGTCGTTGTTGCGAGAAGAGAATCATTCCTGTACCATTGATAGCTATTTGCGGGAGAAGAGGAAGCCCACAGGGTATCTCCTGTTTGCGTAATAACGGGCAAAGAGGGTTGAGGAATGACCTGAATATTTACTGCGGTTGCCCAATCGCTTTCACAGCCAAGCAGATCAACGGATCTCGCAGCATATTGCCCCGATTGAGAGACGATAAGGCTGTCATTTTGACTTCCGTCAGACCAGAGATAATTTCCTGTGCCACCAATTGCGTACAGGACCGTCGTTTCGCCATCGCAAAAAGTAGTGTCCCCATCAATGACGATTGAGGGAGAAGTAACCACAGGCCTTTCTGTCATCTCTACGGTATCTGAAACAGGGCTCCAGCATCCATCAGAGTTTTGAACCTGAACAGAAACGGAAAGTGATTGACTTACCGTAATACTATCTCCCGTTTCACCATTAGACCAAAGGTAAGCCATATATCCCGGGGCTGTCCCTATGGTGGCAGAACCTCCGGAACAAAATTCAAAAGAATTCGCTCCAATTACCGGTTTAGGGGGAACGGGATAAACATTGACAATAATTCCCATGGTATCGTAACAGTTCAGGGAGTCTGCTCCGATTATTTGATAAGCGGTGGTAATAGATGGAAAAGCAAAGGTTGAAGATGAATCACTATGGCTTAATCCAGCCGATGGCGACCATTGATAAGAATTGGCTCCATTGACAGTAAGCAAAGTGCTGTCACCATGACAAATTCCGGGATTGGAAATATTGGAAGAAAGCATGGGTTTGGAGACAATAATGTATTGCTCCCGAATTAATGTATCTGACAGACCGCTACTCGTAAGGTAGGCAACCAGCGTAACATTATACATTCCTGCGGATTGGTAATAATGGTTGGGATTAGCTCCTGTACTTACCGTTCCATCCCCGAAATTCCACAAATACGCATCTGCATTAATGGAGGTATTGGAAAATGAAACCCATTCTCCCAAACAAATAGCGGTATCTAAGGTAGAAAAATCAGCTCCGGGAAAAATCACTTTCTGGAATGTATCCGCAATGACCTGACTATTTCTCCCAGCAGAATCCAACAACTGAAGGTAAATAATATGTTGTCCCATAGACAGAGAGTTCACGTCTATCCCCGATAATAACCCCGTCTTTTTTATGCCTGGATTTATACTGACAATACTCTGACTGGCACTCAGGCTATCAAACCAAACCCGATAACCTTTCATTAGATTTTCTTCCCCCAGATGAGTAATCTCTCGGGAAATAACAGGGCTGTAGCGCCCGTCGGTACCTTTGGTACGAATTCTTATTTCGTGATTTTTACCAGTTAAGGCAGCCATGTTCCAATTCAATTGCAGGCTTGAATCCAAAGCAGAATTCAAATTAAGGGTCGTATCAGAATTGAAATTATCAATCCATAATTCCATGCTTTCCAGCTGGTTTCCTTTATGGAATGTCTTCGAAATAACGGGAGATCCTGCGCGACCTATTCCGGAAGCCTGAACGAAAATTTCATGTTCCCCCCCTGAAACAGGCAGATTCATATTACTGTCAAGTAAAAATGTCGTTTGAAGGTTTGCCGATATTGTATTTTGAGGACCATTGATCTGATCAATCCAGTATTTGATAGAAGCTAAAGAATCTTTTCTGAAAAATGATCGACTTAAGACTGGTGAAGATACTCCTGTACCTCCTCTGATTTGCATATACATCTCGTGATGTCCGGCAGAAAGCCCAAAACTCATCAGACTATCCAGGGTAAAAGATGGATCATTATTAATGGAAATCTGGCTATCAGGGCCATTAATATCATCAAACCAGTATTGTAGCTTGGCGAGTGAGTCTCTCTTATAAAAAGTCCTGGATAAAACAGGGCTCCAGATTCCGCCCTCTCCTTTCACGCGTAAAAAGACTTCTTTTTCTCCTTTGGAACTCCCATTTGAAGTCGGAGCGTTATAGGAAAGCGCTTGTCCCGGCCCGGATACCAGCGTTGTGGAATTATTAAAATTCTTTGAAAAAGAAACCTGGATGTCTGATAAAGGAGCATTTTTATAAAACTCTCCGGAAATGACGGGACTCCAGATGCCCAAATGATCCCTTGTTCTCAGGTGAATGGTATGTTTGCCTAAAGGTATATTTGTCGGTACATTGATATTGATGGTATATGAATTTGCACTGGAAAGGGTAACCAGATTCTGATTAGAAACATCCGAATCAAACCAATACGTATAAGCCGTAATTTCGGGAAAAATTGCCTGATAGGTTGCCGTCCATCCTGCATCTGCATATCCAGCATCCGAAATAAATCTGACAAACATCTCCGGGCCTGTTGAACTGATTTCATAAGGAACAGGTTTATCTTTATAAAAAACGCCCAGAGGAGTGCTTTGCTCATTAGGACCATCATAAACAACCAGATAATCATCGCCATTTCCCAATTGAAACTCGGAAAAATTCAGTTTTATGCTCAGGGCACCAGGGACAGAAATTTTCCATGCACAATAGAGTAGGTCCTGATAATCATTCGTTCCGCTACCATCGCTGATAACTCCCTGAGGAGATGAAATAAAGGTCGTATCTGAACAATATGGCACAGGTTGGGTGGGAGTTTGAAAATAAAGAATTGACGCTGTGCTTTGACAACTTTCACAATCATTTTTTAAGCCCATCACTTGCCATCTGTATTCCTCTCCCCAATCCAGCGAGCCTGGATAAACCTGAAACGTGGTTCCTCCTCCGCACTGGTCAATCACCGGGATATAATTTGCGCCAACCTTTTTTTCAACCAATATCCGATAAGAATTGACTCCTGTTGCAGCATTCCAGGAAAGCAATGGATAAAGCGTAGACTGAACCGGCCCGGAAGCTGTAGTACTTCCCGGAGACAATGCTGTCGGGCTATTCACGGAAGGGCAAGGATCGGGAGCCCAGTTGATAGTCAGATGATAATCCGTACATGAAACATTACCTTTCCCAGTTACTTCGACATAAAAATCCTGATTTCCGTTATCGGTATAATGATAAGTAAGGTGCTCTGATATCGTCAAGACGGAATCCGAAGTAGCAGCGATGGAATTACCTTTGATCAGGCGAATTTTATAATCAGCGGGGAGGTTGGTCAGGTCAACAGTGATGACACCTTTTGCGGTAGCATCTAATCTATAATAATCAAATTCACCAACAACAGAGATGGGTGCATAACGCGTACAAGTCCAGCCAGAATAACCCAGGGTCGGAAAGGTTCGTGCAGCAGTATTTTTGGATTCATTCGGCTCAAAGCCATCATAACCGTTATTGGGACAATCAAAATATCTTCCATTCAGTTGTTGCTGGTTGGTTCCAGGTGCAGGGTCAAGCCAGGGTTTTAGTTTTTCAGTATTAAAAATACCCGAATTCCACGCCTTGCTAAATTTTGTGGCGTAATACTTTTGTCCATCAGGAGAACAATAAGGTGTGTTTATCCCAGCTGTTATGCCTACGATATTTTTATTTCCATCAAACATAGGCGAGCCTGAAGAACTGGGTTGAATTCCTCCAAAATCGAATCCATTAATTTTCCAGTAGTCAAACTTCCAGTAAGTTGAATAACTGGGAGGAGTAGGTATTCGCAGAAATGCACCCGTAGTAATGGACGAATACTCTATAGAAATTTTCTTCAAATCCTGCCTGGGATGATGGATTACAGCTGCTGTATTTGGGGTATTCGTACTTTTATCCCATCCTGCAAAATATGGATTAGCCGATAAAGGAGGGGTATGTTTTAATTGCAAAAGCGAAAAATCATATTCACTTGATGTCGCAATTAAATTTGCTCCAATCATAAACATACCATCAGGAGAAAAGGCTCCATTCTGATCCAGCTCGTGGTTAAAGAAAACCATTAAATTATCAGCCTGGGTCTGTTTCCATATTGTATGTGCGGCAGTTAAGATATAAGGCGTTTTATCCTCAGATGTATTATTGATTAATACACCTGAAAAAGCCTCATAATGCCCTGTATTGGGATCATACCATCCTAGTGAAACAACAGCGTTTTTCTCATTCTGCCAGTTTTGAGTAAAGCTATAATTGGGGTCATTTACATTAATATTGCATGTCGGATCGCTTTGCCCAATCAATATTTTTCCGGCGCAGGCAGGAGTCGTTTGTCCCAATCCTGTTTGGGTCAAAAACCCAAACAGAATCATAAATGAAGTGATGAATCTTATCATAACCTGGTCTTGGAAATAATCAACTATTAATTCTTCTGCGCCTCAGTCTTTACTTCCACTTGTAAGTCTCCATTTGCGTCGGTATAAGGTGCGATATCTTTGAAGGTAATGCGGGGATGAGAGGGATGGCGGTTATCTTTAAAAGGGAAGAGTCCGTCGTAGATTCCACAGTCCTGTCCAAGGTTTCCTCCACCAATGGCAGGATTTATATTTCCCGGAGGGGGAACTTTCAGGTTGTAATTATTATTGATAATGACAGGATCACTATAACTGGTAAGGACATTGGCAATGGTTGCATTGGTAACTGTACCCTGAAGATTGGGGAAGTTGCCCAGTAGCCCGGTCCCTGGCATAATACAGTGATCTAATGTGGTATAAGAAGTTTGATAGGTATTATTAACCGCGCTAATGAAAATGCAATTTTTAAAACTACAATAATAGCCATAGGCAAATTCTCCTGAGTTCAAAACGCAGTTTTCAAAACTGTTTGCCGTACCTCCGTCTGCTATGTTTCCACTAAAGACACAATTATAAAAATTGTTTCCATAACTACTGGATAGGTTCATACAGTCATAAGGGTAAGGAATAGCAAAGATCAAACATTCTTTGATGATATTTCCATGAGCGTTATTGCCAATGAATAAATATTCCGAAATTGCCATTCTCGACAAGAGAATCCCTTTTAGGTCTGCATTAATATCTATAGCCGCTGTAACCTGAAACCCTTGAGCCGAAGCACTATCACTTCCAGTTGCAAAAATGAGCTTTCCTATAATTCGCGTTGGACCAGTAGCAGCAGATGAGTCTGCTCTGTAACCAGCTCCCAACACATGGATTCTTTTGCTTATCACCCATGTCCCCCCAGATCCGGTAGGGAAAAAATCTCCTCCAGGTAAATACATGGTATCTCCCGGAAGCGCATAATAATATGCTGAATCAAGATCTGTGTGGTACGTGGGATTTCCATTGTGATGAAGGGCGATGATTTTGGTTTGAGCATGTAAGCTGAAAGCTGTTGCTATAAAAAAGGATAAAAGAAAAATGGTTCTTGTCATGATAGTTGTTGGTTTTTGCGATAAAAAAGAATTTATGAGGGGATTTTGTGGGGCCAGGGCATGCCCTGGCCCTGCAGACCCTGAAAATTATTTAATCAATTTTCCATTTTTCACTACTGGCTCACCAGAGCTAAGATCTATGGATACAGTAGAGGACATTCTACCCTTTGCATTTTCAGGAGTGATATTATATTCTTTATCCTGATGCACGATTTTTATTGGATATACCTTGGTTCTGTTTTTGGAGCTATAAGCCCACCAATCGATTTTTCCATTAATGGGTCGGGCCGGGGTGTACTCTTTGGTAGAAGGGTCAACCACAAATATCCGGGAATCGGACGGAGTTGTTGCGACGGCAACTTTATATCCTGACCATGCTTCATCAATAGAAGGATCTTGTGATTTTCTATGAGCTATTTTTCCATCATCACAATAGGTGCAGTCTTTCTTGTCCTGGTATTTTCCTTTTCCTGAGCATTTATAGCAGGTAACTATTTTTCCTTTTGAGGTTGTGTATTTCCCTTTTCCATCACAAACCCCACATTGTACTACTTCCGCATGATAACCTACGGCATTACATTGATGGCAGGATTCTTTAAATACAGGACGATTTTGGTAGTCATAACGAATCTCGGCTGTTTTTTGCAGATCCCTGTGTCCATAATAAAAATACCATTCAAAATTCTCTTTCTTTTTGACATTTCCAGCCTCATTATACACCGTCGGCATATCATAGATCGTCAGGCCCAAAACGCATGAATCGGGAATAGAATTGGTGATTGGACCATTTAACATAAACTCCTTTTCATTACCGGGTATGACCAGACCTGTAATCCATTTCTCCTGTTCCTGTGCGTCAATAGTGACCTGAGTTCCATCCATAATGAATACTACCGCCACATCCTGGAG
>JAGQVA010000318.1 GCA_020438265.1 Bacteroidota bacterium | reverse complement strand
CCTGCGGATTCTTTCTTCCAAAATGGTCGAATATGAGATGGAAGCCAAAGACACTTATATTGACGAGGAAGATTTGGCTTTGGTAGAAAAGGGTGCTGCGGGAATGCGAATCTGGACGAGTAAGGAAGCAGAATTGATTGAAAAAAGCCGAAAGAGAAGGGCACGACTTCAAGCTGAAAGAAAAAGAAACAGGCAGCTCAAAATTGCAGGAGTGGTTGTGATTAGCATTCTTACAGTCATTTCCTCATTATTTTGGCTACGATCATCCAAAGAAGCTAAAGTTAATCAATTAGTCAGCGAGGCTTACCAACTCGAAAAGAACGATGCGTTGAAAGCCATGGGCAAACTCGATGAGGCCCTTTCTATTCTTCCTGAACATCAAATGACTTTACAAACCCGTCATGATGTTTATCTCCGAAATGAGTTTTATAGCCAAACTTTTTCAAGGAATGATGAGCCCGTATTTGAGGCGAATTTTGCTCCTGGTGATAGCATTCTGGTTACTTGTCAGGGGAAAAGTCTTTGGTTTTGGCGGCGGAATGGAACTTTGATAGACAGTGTGTCAGTACCGATTCAACCCAAAATCGCGGAATTTTCACCCGATGGTCAATATCTCTATGTAGGCGGCCAGGGAGGGTTATTGAGGTATGATACTAAAACCAGAGAAACGAAGGCTTTTGGAAATAATAATTCAGAAATAAGCGCTCTGGCCATTTCATCTGATGGGAAAAAAGTGATTAGCGGAGATATCAGCGGACAGATTACGATTTGGGATCATAATGGAAATCTCCTGCACCCACTCAAAAGTTATGAGGGAGAGATAACAGCCATTGTTTTTGCACCCAATCAAGAATATTGGCTTGGTGCCGGAATAGGTGGAGAACTGAATCTATATAACCTGAATGGTGATACCATTAGCACATCCAATACTGGAACTCAAATCACGGCTGCGACTTTTATCCCAAATGGCAAATTTGTAGTCACAGGCCTTAGAAACGGGCAACTGCAAAAAAGATCTCTGGAAGGAGAGTTGCTCGGCACTTATAATGGCCATTCTCAAAGGGTTAATTCCATGCACTATTCTCCCGACGGAAAATACCTGCTTACCTCCAGCGATGAATCTGCTATCTTTCTCTGGAGTAATACCTGGAAAGTCGTCAGAACCTATCGTGGGCATGGCGACTATGTGTATCAGGTTGATATTTCCGCCGATGGCAACTCTTTCCTGAGCGCATCCAAGGACGGTACAGCCAAATACTGGAAGGTACGTTCCAAAGTGTCGAAGGAAATCATTCATCCCGAAGCGAGCATCCAATCTTTGAAAGGCGATAAAACAGGAAATACCTTTATGGTTGGAACGGGTAATGAAGAGGTTGAAGATATCAATGCTCTGGGCGATGATGATTTTTTTGACCTTTTGGAAGAAAAAAGCGAACAGACTGCTTTTCTTTATCAAACAGGATTAAAGCCAACTCAGACCTTTACGGGACACGAAGCGGATATTACTGCTGTGGCGTATGATGCTGAAAATCAGCTATTTTTAACCGGAGATGGAGAGGGACAGATTATTATTTGGAATGAAAAAGGAGAAAAGGCACAATCCATTCAGGCACATAAAGGACGAATTTTTTCCCTGGATTATTTTCCTGATACCAAACAATTTGTAAGCGGTTCAGCTGATAAAAAGGCTGTTCTTTGGTCAGCATCCGGAGATTCGCTGATGACCTTTGCCCATCCCAAAGCAGTCAGCAGTGTCCTTTTCCTGCCAAAAGGGGAAGAATTTTTGACAGGTTGTTATGATGGTTTTATTCGCAGGTGGTCTGTCGGTGGACAGCTCCTTCAGGCTTGGAAAGCCAGCGAAGGAACAGTTGAAGCTCTTGCCATATCACCCAACGGAAAATGGCTGGCCAGCGGTCATGGAGGCGAAACCGCCGATGTCAAAAATTGGAGCCTAAAAGGCGAATTGCAGTGGGAAAAACCATTTTCAGCAGAAGATCCATCCGGCGGAAAAGCAGTTTATACCGTGGCATTTGATGACGCCAGCGAAAAAATCATTGCCGGCGGAACGGGCGGAACTGTGGAAGTGTATGATTTAGAAGGACATCTTATTCAGACCGTCGATGATTTTGATGGCGCTTCGGTGTATGGAATCATGTTTTCAGCGGAAAAACGACAAATAATTTGCGGTAGTGGTGATGGGAGGGTGCAGGCTTTTGAGGTATTGGAGTAGAATAGATTTAGGACAATAATGAAAAGAGCTATTACACAGAGTTACACGGAGATGACACAGAGTTACACAGAGAGAAGAAATGGATAATTTAGAGGAATTGGAGTAAATTTACCATAACCCTCTGTGAACCTCTGTGTCATCTCTGCGAACCTCAGTGGTATAACACCTGTGTATTACCGGTAGGTTTTCAAAAATCTGAAAGGTCTTTATGTGGATCATAAATATCCCTTTTCAGTAAAAATCAGCAGATTTAAAAAATATTAACAGCTAGCTACTCATGATAACAAAAAATAAAAAACACATCGTAATTTTCGGAATAGCAATATTCTGCATCTTAACCACAAAAGGCTTCTCATTCCCCGATAAAACCTTCCAGGTAATCAAAGTCCGGGGAAAAGTCCAAAATGTCACCAAAAACGATCTTCTGATCGTCAAAAAGCATTTTTCCTCGGAGGACAAATTGAGATTTTCCAGCCAGGAAGATCGCCTGGCCGTCATTGATGAAGCCCTCAGAACCTATATCGTAAAACCCCATCGGAATCTCAGTAACTACGATTTAGAGCCCATCCGCGCCAAGTATAACACCCGCCCCGGCGAGATTCTCACCTATATCGCCTTTGTCAAATACCTCGAAGGAAAAGATTTCCTGATCCTGAGCGATCAGGTAAAACTCAAAATCGAAGCACCCGATCTACAGCTCGATGAAAAGCATTTTTTCTACATCCGCTACAAACTTGAAGGGGAAGAATCACCTGTCAACAAAAAACTGAGTTCTGAGGATAATCAAATCATCATTTCCAAATCAGCCCTTTTTCAGGTGGATGGACAAACAATCAGCCCTGAATCTGCCAGTGATTTTGAACTTTTTTATTATAATAGCGCAGAGTCCAAATCTTTGAAAATCAACAACCTATCACTGGTCTTTCCAGATAAAACCATTCTCAAAGAAGAGGTGGACGTTATTATTGCCTCGTTTGGGGATGATTTGGAGAATAGGGAAGAGTTGAGGAAAGCCATTGAGAACTATTTGATGGAGGTGTATGGGGTGCCGGAGAAGGAGAATCTGGATGAGTGGTTGGGGGGGGAGTATGGGTTGTAGGTTTCGTTTATATTCAAAATCATGAAATACATTAAAATTTTACTTTTAGGGTTAAGCCTTCTGTTCTTTCCCCCATTTGTTTTTGGGCAGAATACAAATGTCTCTATTGATGCGAATGACAATGGTCTGGCCACTGATAAGATTTTTATAAGTGGTAACTATTTCGGTTTCTGTTCACAAAGTGGAGTACTGAAACTGTATAATGTATCTCAAAGGGGCTTATTAAAAACTCAAAGAATAGATTATTCAAGCTTTTTAGATTTTAATGAAACCCATATCTATACTTTTGGCTCTGCGGGCTATACCCACGAAGGCTTTCACCCTGCAAAATTTCAAATCAGGAATTGGGTCGATGAAAAGGTAATACTTGAACTGGAAACACAGCTATTAAACATTCATCCGCAAAAGATTGAGATAGCGAGCTGGGGCGATCCTTTTGACGAGAGATTTAAGGAATTGGATAGGAAGGATAAAGCCAGTCAAATAGAATTTCAGAGCGATGAATACAAGGAATTTCAAAACCTGGAAGCCAAACACAGATCCTTATTAACCATTATTAGCATTCCCGAAGGGAAAAAAAAGGTAGTCCTGGATACAGGGGTAGAAATAATGAGAGGGGTATATTCTCCCGATGGTCGATATCTTTATATAATTGGTTTCATAGGTTGGCAAGGTAACACCCAAAGTTATCAAATTCAGAAATATAATACCAACACCTGGAAACGGGAACAGGTGGAAGCTTTTGGTTCACCTGGTTCTTATTATGAACCTAAAAAATCAACAAATCAATGGGCTGCATTTAGTCCTGATGGGCGATATCTGGCGATACCTTCCGGTAATTCAGGGACGGATTATTTGCAGGTATTTGAAGAAGGCAAATGGACAGAACCTAAATTGAGCATTGAGAATGCAGGTAACCAGACTTTCTCATTTCACGCTAATAGTAACTCATTGGCTGTAGACAAATGGGAAAAAAAAGGGAAAAACTACCAATTCAGTCTTAGTGTTTTTGACCCTTCTACGGGGCTGACCCTTATCTCAATTCCTAAGGCATCCTCCCATAGTTTTCACCCTGAAAAAAACTGGTTATTGAGCCTTAATGGTGATGGTGATGGTGGTAATTGGGAGGTGAAGCTCATAGATTTTATCCAAAATAAAACCCTCAAAGAATGGTCATTGGACATCTCAAAAATAAGTACTTTGCCTGTATTTGAACCGAATGGAGAGCACTTATTATTCATAGAGCAGGATCGATTGAGTTATCTGGATTATCAGGAAAAATCAACTAAAAACGAATCTCAATCAAATCAGCTTCCTAAGTCTCAGGACCTGAGTAAAATTGGAGCGATTCACTTACAGGCATTCGAGCCAGCAGGAATTTTATCCTTAGTGAATCCCCAATATGCGTTGAGACTGGATCTGACTAACGTAACCCAGTTGACCCATATACCACACCTGGATGGATTTTTTGGGGTGGATAGGCGACTCCGGTATAAATTCCGATATAAAAATATGGGCGAAAGTAAAGGAGAGACCAATTGGAAGGTGGAAGTAAAAGAGTTCCATTCTGACAAGTTAATTGCTGAAATTAGCGTGCCCGTATTTTTAGATTTACAAATGAGTCCTTCAGGAAAATACCTTTTAACATTGTCTTATAATAGCCAGAAACGTTTTTTTTCTATCCAGGCCTACAGTGTTGAGAGTGAAAGGCTGATTTGGGAAGTTCCTATTGGTTTTGGAATACGGATCCAGTTTCTCTCTGAGAAGGAAGATATTTTGATCTTGAATGCCGCAAATGGGTGTGGTGTAAAAAACATTAAAGGTATTAATCGCAAATATTACACTGCTTCCGCTTCAACAAAATATGGAATACCACCTAATGCACCCATTTTAATAAACATCGCAACCGGAGACGTTATGAGTTGCTGGGATTTTTCTATTCCAGAAAAAAGGCAGGTGCCTGGTATAATAATTGGTATGAAAGAAGGTAAATTCCTTGTTGTACCTGAGTCAAGTCCTGCGAGCCAATTGGAATTGAAAGTGGTTAATACTTTTTTATCAGGTGGTTCCCCACTTTCGATTGAAATTCCCGAATTGGCTTTTCAATACAATTTTTTTGACCTGAAGGAAGAGGACAGTACTTTCCTCTTGGTGTTTACCGCAGATGCTATTGGCGCAGAAAAAGGGCTAAAATTCTACAAAATAAACCTATATACGGGAGAAAAAGAACCATTTGCTTACCTGGAAGGGGCACAATACTCATTTATATCTAGTGAAATCAGCCCCGACGGCAAATATTTTTTCCTGGTCAACGGAAATGGCAGTGCCGAAATCTGGAACCTCCCCAAAAGCGAAAAACTACTGACCATCTACGCCACTCTAAACCATGGCTATCTCCTCCTCACCCCCGACGGCTACTACTTTGGCACCAAAGGAGCTTTGGAAAACGTCCGTTTCTCCGCCAAAGATCAAAGCCTCCCATTCCAGCAATACGACCTCAAATACAACCGCCCCGACATCATCCTGAGTCGTTTTGAAGAAAGTGCTCCCGAACTGGTCGAACTCTACCGCAAGGCCTACGAAAAGCGCATGGAGAAAATGGGTTTTGACGAAAATCGGGTAGTGGACGATAATCATTTTCCGGAAATCAAAGTCACCAACAGCAGCATTCCGCCTTTTACGGACGAAGAAACTTTTGAAGTTTTTGTTAACGCTTCCGACAGCAAATATGCTCTTGATCGAATCAATATCTGGGTGAATGATGTGCCGGTTTTGGGCAGAAAAGGCCGTTCGATTAAAAGCCAGCAAAGCAAAGAGTTTCAATCCTCTTTCCAGATTCCTCTCACGCCGGGAGAAAATCAGTTCCGTTTATCGGTGATGAATGAACAAGGAGTGGAAAGCCTGCTGGAAAATTTTAGCATTGAATACAGGGCTCCGCAAGCTTCCTCAGATCTTTATTTGATCAGTATTGGTGTGTCGGAATATGCCAATCCGGAGATGAACCTTAGTTATGCAGCCAAGGACGCGCAGGATATCAGCAAGCTGTTTTCTGATCAAAAAGGGCATTTTGCACATGTGTATCGCACCGAACTTCTCAACCGGGAAGTAACCCGCAGCCGCCTCCAGACGATCAAATCGGCCCTGCAAAAAACAAAGCCCAACGATGCAGTCGTG
>JAGQVA010000317.1 GCA_020438265.1 Bacteroidota bacterium | reverse complement strand
TGCGGAATTCTTGACAAAATGGCTGAAAAAATCATAATGGAACTGGTCTTGCATCTGGTATAATAAAAATAAATACCTATGGAAGATTTCTTAAAAAACTTATTCTATTCCGGCGTTGGCCTGGTTTCTATGACTGCCGAAAAACTCGAAGAAGTCATTGATGAACTCACTGAAAAAGGAAAATTATCAAAGGATGAAGGCAAGAAAATTGTCGATGATTTTGTCAAAGATAGTCAGGAAAAAAAGAAAGAATTTGACGAGAAATTCAATGAAACAGTTGAAAAATTCACGGCTCCTTTTAAAGAGGTGATTGATGATCTAAAGGCGAGAATTGAAGAGCTTGAAAAGAAGGGAAAAGAGACAATAGATAAACAAAAGGCTGAAAACAGCGCTGAAGAACCGAAAGCTGAAGATGACGGAGAAGAAAGCGCTCCTAAATAGTCTGAAGAGGCTTTTTTAAAGGAGATTCCTATAAATTGTGATTCTCCATATAACGAAACAGCCAGCTTTGCTCAACTTCTACACCGTATGATTCTAATAACCAATTCTGAAGATCAATCAGTTTAGCGTCAGGGTTTTCTTCTCTGTATCCTCGAATCGCATCTTTGTATTGAGTTAATTTGGAATTTCGGTCTTTGGAGTAATTCTGTGTGAGCAGAAGATCAAATCCACCTTCGATAAACATCTTGATCCAGGTTGTAACCGTCTTCTCACTCACTCCGGCAATCAAAGCGATATCCTTCATTTTATAGCCAAAATGCCTTAGAGAAACGGCCAATAACCTTCTCGATAGTTTTTTACTTGTAATTTCCTGCATCTTGTCTGCAAGAATATAGGTTTCTTCTGTGGATAGCCTGACATGATAACTCATAAGACAAATTTATTTATCCGAAGTTATAATAGCAAACAAAAGACATTTTGTCATATTAACAAATACATATTATGGAAGACTTATTTAAAAAATTTATTTATACCGGGGTAGGTTTTGCTGCCTTAACCGCCGAAAAATTACAGGAAGCTGTGGATGAGCTGGTGGGAAAAGGAAAAATCTCCAAGGATGAAGGGAAAAAAATCGTAGATGATTTTTTTGAAAATACAGAAACCAAAAAAGAAGAGTTTGAACGCAAGCTCAAGGAAGCTGCTGAAAATCTTATGGACAAAATTTCCCTGCCTACAAAGTCTGAATTTGACGATTTAAAGAAAAAGGTAGAAGAGCTCGAAGCCAAACTGGCTGCAAAAGAAGGGGAAACAGCAGCCAAACCAGAAGCGAAAAAAACGACCACACGTAAATCGACAACGGCTAAGAAAACAACGCGTAAATCGACGAAGAAAGAGGAATAACAGGGTCGAAAATTAAAGTTTTACCCGGGCCTTTTCTTTCTTCTTTCTCTTTCGGTTCAATTTATCCGAGATCCATCTCAGCTCCTCCTGAAATCGGGGAAGATGTTCTCTGGGACAGGCGAGGTATCCGAAAGTATGAATATTTTCCTCGCGAGGATCTGTCAGTTTTACTTCTTCGCCGGTCAGGTGGTAAAGGCAATATCCAAGTTCTTCGATAATCACCTTACCCGGCGCCCAATCCCAGGCTGCGACTTTTCGATTAAGGGCAATTAATACCTCAAATTGTCCTTTAATCAGGTCTATAACTTTTGAACCAATGCTTCCTGTGGAGACAATCTGATCCTCAGAAACGCCCATTTTATCGTACATCAGTTTATGGGTGTCTGACATAAAAATCCGATGATGCCCGTATCTCAGATCATCCCATTCTTTGTGTGGAAATGGGGGGATTTTGGTAGTAACTCCTTTTTCGGTTAGCGAAACGCCTTTCCCTTTGGTGGCACTCAGGACAATATCTTTCATCGGATCATAAATCAATCCCACTTTCAATTCTCCATAATTCTCGTAATAAGCGCATTGAAAATTAAACCCGGATCGTCCGTTTACAAAGGAGAATGTACCATCAAGCTCATCGATAATAAATCCTGTTTCTCTGGGAAAATAAAGTTCCTTGTGAGTTTCTTCGGTAAGAATGGCGCTTTCAGGATAAGTTTGAGCAATGCGATCGCAAACCATTTTACTGATTTTCAGGTCCACCTCGGTCACGATGGTATGATCGGCTTTTTCATAGATATCGACATCTTTCTGCCAGTTATCCATCATCAGCTTCCCTGCATCACGAGCCAGATTTTCCAAAAATTTACGCTTGCTTCTCATATTATCCTCATCTGCTTACAATCTACATATTTATCCATTATCCTAAACTATTTATCTATAGAACGGTTGAGATTTCTGTTTGATCAGACAAAATAAAGTCTCTTCTTGCAAAAAATCTTAAGGAATTCCTTTATTTCATAACGTATGAAATCCCCCTATCGGCTAACGGAGAGAGAATTAGCAGTGTTTCAGGACTCTGATTTTATGCCTTTAAAAGCCAAAGTATGGGCAAAAATCGAAGTTTTACTCTCTCAATTACAAGAACAACTTGAAGAAAAAATCCCCGAATTTTCCGATCAGTTACCAAAAGAATTCATTTATTCTTCAGGAAAATTGTCCAGAGGAGAAAATTACAAGACCTATTCTTACCGGGTGATGGATTATCCAAGGGTGTTTCAGGGAGATGATATTTTTACTTTTCGGTGTGTGGTTTTGTGGGGCCATCCGATTGGGTTTCATTTGATATTGAGGGGGAAGTATAAAGAAGAATTTCAAGATCGATCAGTAGAAAATGCATTGAATTTGGAGGAAGAAATATGGCTTTCCAAGCAGGATGATCCCTGGGTGTGGGAATTTGAAGCAGACAGACAAGAAAACATCCACAAATTATCTCCTGAAGCCATTAAACATCTACTTCAGAAGCAAAATTTTGTAAAGCTGTCTTTATATCTACCTCTTGAAACTTATGCGAAAATTCCGGAAAAAGGAACAGAAATATTTAAAAAATTGATCGGTCAGCATTTTTGAAAATAGTCAAAAGTGTTAACTTAGTAATCTCAAGATTATCCTTTTTACTTATATTTTATTTAAACCATGAAAACAAAAATACTTATTCCTATCATCATTGGATGTATTTTCCCCTTATCCAATTTTTCCCAAACCTTTGATTTTGAAAGAATCCTTCCGCCATTCTTCAGTGATTTCATCGGTGCTCATCAGGGTTGTATGGCTGCTGCTGATGTAGACGGAGATTCTGATATGGATATGATCGTTTCCGGCACTTATAAAGGAGCAATCAAGGTAACCCAATTATACATAAATGTTGGCAATGGGAAATTTATTGAAGCAGATAGTACACCTTTTCCAGGTGTCATGTTTAGTTCTATCGACTTTGCCGATGTAGATGGAGATCAGGATATGGATATGATCCTTTCAGGTTCCCCGGATGCGGCTTATATCCAGGCCGTCACCAAAATTTATAAGAATGATGGAAGTGGTCATTTTTCGGAAGACACGCTAAATACCTTTGTTCAGGTAGCCAACGGGGCTGTTTCCTTTGCTGATATTGACGGGGATCAGGACCAGGATTTGTTAGTTATTGGAAATACGGTTTCGAGTAAAGAATCAAGACTTTATCAAAACGATGGACAGGGAAATTTTACAGAAATACCAGGACATCCCATACCGTGGGCACATGTTGTCACTACAGATTTTGTAGATATTGATGGAGATCAGGATTTGGATCTGTTTATTACAGGCAGGAACATCAATTATCAGGAAATTTCAGAGTTATACATCAATGATGGAAATGGGAATTTCTCCCTGGTTCCTAACACCCCTTTTCCCGGAGTTTTTTATGGGGCAGTGGGAATCATTGATATTGATGGTGATCAAAAAATGGATATTTTTCTCACGGGCGAAGATGAAACAGAAACCGTCATTAAAAAATTATACAAAAATAACGGGAACTTAAATTTCACAGAGATAACAAATATTCCATTTAAAGGAGTTGTAGGCGCAACGGCATCTGTTGCCGATGTAGATGGAGATCAGGATCAGGATATACTTATAGCCGGTTTTACATACGAAGCCCCTATAGGTCCCTGGACTGGTTTGTATACAAATGATGGAAGTGGGAATTTTACATTAAACAATAGTCCCGATTTTATTAATTATCAATCGGCTTCCTCTGTATTTATGGATGTTGATAATGATCAGGATATGGACTTTTTTGTAGGAGGAGTAGATACAGATTATGACTCCTATACGAAATTATTCATCAATGATGGAAATGGAAATTTCTCTCATGATCTTGAAACCCCAATTGTACAAGATATAGAATTTGGAGACATTGATGGAGATCAGGATCTGGATTTTATTTCATCTGGATTTTATGATTATGACAGAGAGTTTTTCATCTATTCTGGCGTGTATAAAAATGATGGTAATGGTAACTTTGAGCAATCAACAGGATACCCCTTCGACAATACAGATCTTCGTCAAATCGCTTTTGGGGATTTAGATGGAGATTCTGATTTGGATTTACTGATTTGTGGATATGATGAACTCCGGCCTTACCCTCACATTTATGCTGATTTGTATTGGAATGACGGAAATGGGAACTTCACTCTTGTACCCAATACGCCCTTTGAAGGAATTCTTTGGGGAGAAATTGCGATGGAAGATCTGGATAATGATCAGGATTTAGATGTCATTATCATAGGTCATGGGAGTGGGTTTAAAAATGAAACCTCAGAAATATACCTGAATGAAGGAAATGGTATTTTTACAAAAATTAACCATCCTATCCCTGAATTGAGCTATCTGCCAGCGCTTTCTGTAGCTGATTATGATGGTGATCAGGACCTGGATATTCTCGTGGCGGGTCATTATTCTGGCAATGGGCCTATTACCATGTTATTGGAAAATGATGGTCATGCAAACTTCACTGAAGTTCAGGGAACTCCTTTTGTGGGAATTCGTCAAGGTGATGTCGACTTTGCTGATATAGATGGGGATAATGATGTAGACGCTCTGATTTCCGGAGAACCTCCCTCCAGTTTGGGAGATTGGGGAAACTATCTATATATCAATGATGGCTCAGGAAATTTTATTGAAGATACTACCTTTTCAGCCCCAGGGCAATTTAATTCAGAAAATGCCTTTGCCGATTGGGATAATGATAATGATCTCGACCTGATTCTTACTGGAAATCGGTATTCAGAACGTTTTACAGAGGTTTATTCCAATGATGGTTCGGGAAATTTTACAAAAATTACTCAGGATATTTTGCCTCAAGTTACTCAGTCCGCAATAAGGTTTATTGATTTAGATGGAGATTCTGACCTGGATTTATGCTTAACAGGTGGACTTTATGAACCAGATGAATTTTTAAGACAAAATGTTTTAGCATTTTACAGAAATTTAGCAACTAATAATACAAACCATACTAATGAGCTTGCCAAACCTTCATCCACGCTAAGCCAAAACCACCCTAACCCCTTCCGATCTCAAACGATGATCCCCTTTACCATTGAAAAAACAGGAAATGTCCAACTGGTTCTTTATGATTTATCAGGAAATGAAATTGCCCAACTAGTCAATGAAAAAATGGTCGCTGGTGATCATCAAATCCTTTTTGATCGCACAGGATTGGCACAGGGAATATATATCTATGCCTTATTTCATCAGGGAGAGGTTATTAGCAAAAAAATGATTGTTTTGGACTAAACTATTGATTCAAATTATACTGATAAAAAAACGGACTCTACTGAGGGGAAAGGATTATTTCTTTCCCCAATTTTTTTATCTTCGGATATGGGATTATTTTCTTCAAAATTCTTCACTACATGGGGTTGGGTTTGCTTCATTCTACCAATATCTTGCGGGAAAATATTGCTGATTGGGTTTTTCACAGGTTTAACAGGAATTTCTTTTCTCCCCGCTCAATCGCCTCAAATTGACAGTCTAAAATCCTTGCTCGAAGAACAACGTGAAGCCAAACAAATTGAAACCTATTATTCTTTGGCCAAACTTCATCAACAGGAGAACGTCGATTCAGCCTTAATTTCCCTGCAAAAAGGTCTTTCCCTGGCACAGCAACTGAATCTCGGCGAATTGATCATCGAAGGCTATAACGCACTTGCCATTCACTGGTATTATCGTGGGCAAACAGACAGTGGATTAGTTTGGGTTCAAAAATCACTCAAAATTCTCCCGGATACGCCTTCTTTGGCTCGCGGGACAAGTTATAGTCATTATGGGCTTTTACTGGCTCAGCAAGGCAGATATGAAGATGCCACGCTTTGGCACCTTCAAGCCTTAAAAGAAAGTGAAACTTTGGGAGATAGTGCCGGGGTCGTTCGTTCCCAACATAATTTAGGGCGGGTTTATGGTTTTTTAGGAGATATTGACCAGGCAGTGAACTGGTATAAAAAAGCCCTGGAATTGAGCCAACTTCTTGGTCAGGAGTCTCATTCGGCCAAGATTCTGGGTAATTTAGGACAAATCATGCTGAATGCAGGGCGACTGGAGGAGGCATTTTCTTACCAAACGCAATCCCTCAGCATTTT
>JAGQVA010000316.1 GCA_020438265.1 Bacteroidota bacterium | reverse complement strand
GGCCCGGAAAAGAGGATTTCGGGTTATGCGGCTGGATTCTCACCCTCACATGCACGCTGCGCAAACGCTGTATCAGTCTTTGGGATTTTATGAAATAGAAAGGTATAACCAGAATCCTACTCCGGGAATTCGTTTTTTTGAGAGAATGATTGCTTAATGTCGGCTGTTGGCTTTTAGCTGTTGGCCTTTAGTTCTGCCAAAAGCTAATAGCCAGCGGCCAATTACTTCTTCATAATCCATTTCTCCGGATCGTCAAACTGATCGGGATATTTGTAAATGAGGAAATTTAATAGGGTTTCTCCGGTTCTTCTGTCTGTTTTGACAGTTCCGAGTTCCTGGTTTTGGGTGACCATTTGATCCACTTCCACATCGGATGAGGCGAGATTGGCGTAGACTGTGCGGTAATTTCCATGTTCTACAATCACTACATAGCCTCCTTCAAGTGGAAGTTTCTGAACACCTGTTACCTTACCTGTGAATACGGCTCTTACTTTTTGCCCTTGTCGGGTGCTGAAGTAAATCCCGTCATTGATGATCTGATTGCCATAGGGGTCTTCCGATTTTCCAAAATGCTCTGTGATAATGGCCTGGGCCTGCGGAATCGGCCAGGGAATGCTTCCTTTGCTTTTTAAAAATGCTTCTGCGTAGGTTTCCGACTTTTTCTCCGGAGCATTTTCTGCCGCAGCAAAGGAGATCATTTTCTCCGAGTGTTGGATTTTGTCTTTAATTTCCTCCTTTTGGGTAACTTTTGTTTTATTGATTTGTTCTTCTCTGGGTCTTATGGCATGATACACCTGCTTTTGTTTAGTCCTGGTTTTTTCAACCTTTTTCTCTTCTGTCCCATATTCTTCAATTAAAGCCGCTTTTTCATTTACGCTTTCCTGAAGCTGGTATACTTTATTGGCCAGAAATGTTTTGGTACGTATTAACTGTTCGACCTGCTTTTTGCGATATTGGCTAAATTGACGGAAATAAACCGTCCGATAATACGCTTCTGAGACATTTTCTGAACTAAACAGCGAAAGCCAGAAGTTTTCAGGATCAAATCCTTTGTAAGTAATTCTGGCGGTTTGTGCATATTCTTCTTTGATCTTGTGAATATCACTTTCCAATTGACAAATCTCGAGGTTAAGGTTTCCTATTTCCTCATTTTGCTGAATAATTTCCTTTTTCAATTGATCCAGATATTTTTCCCGTAAGCCAATTTGTGTAGAAAGAAGCAATAATTCTGTAATTGACTTTTCTTCACTCGCCAGTGTTTCATTCAACAATTCATCTGTCAAATGAATTTCTTTTTTCAGTTCACTGCGGGAGGCATAAGATTGTCCAATAGAATTCCCCGGGGTAAAAAATATTACCCCGAAAAGCAGGATGACCTGCGGGAGCCATTTATGGACATTCTTCACGATCATAATTATTCAGCGAGCTTAAACTAAACGAACTTCGGGAAGGGTTTATTTCCACTTTTCGATGTTCAAGAGAGAAAGAAACGACTTCCGGGGAGGTAACAGTAACAGAAGTTGTCTGAGGCATTTGTGTGCCGCCGATTTCTTCAAAATCACTGTAAACAATTTCGGAGGCCTGATTTTTAGATAAATTACTGGCTTTTATTTTAATGACCTTATTAATCTCCGGGTCAATCGAATAGGCAAACGCAGTACCTGCTTTTTGTCCCAGGAAAATTAATGGGTTTTTTGATTCTGCCGAAAGGTTGATTTCATCGGGAATTTGATGAAAGTTCCCCAAAAGTAAATCCTGGATCATCTCAAAATCAGCTTTTAATCCGGTATATGATTCCGCAATGCTAAAATCACAGGCAATTAACCTTTTATTAATTTTATCCTGAACAAAAATAGAGTCCCGGGTAACGAGAATCCGTGCTACTTCAATCAGGTATGACACCCGGATTAAAATTTGGTTATCTTTTTCGATGCTGACCCTGTAACTGGCACTGACGTTGTCGAGATTGGCCATGGGCATATTGAGTCGGGCCTTCCCGGTAAGACTGATTGTCTCAAAATTAACCTTTTCCTTTTCTGTTTTACTCAAGACCGCCTTCGCGCTCCGGGCACCGGCATTGCCTGTCCCGAGGTTTTTAAGCGTTTTACAACCCGGTCCAAAAAGGAACAGAAAACTCACTCCCAACCAAATGTATAATAAGTGTTTTTGCATAGTTTTTACTGAAAAAACATACATCATGCAATGTAGTACAAAATGCATGCTAAATTTATTTAATGCGAAAATAACAAATATGGCTTTCTGACAAAATTTGTGGAATTCGCTTATTTTACCACATAGCCACAGAGAAAGAAGGAAGTAAAGTAAACATAGAAAAAAAGCTAAGTACAATGATTATAATTTCTATGTTTTCTCTCTTATTTAAACTATGTGATGACTTTAAATGCTAGTGTGACTATGTGGTAAAATTAACTCACTCAAACTATTACTGTCCGCCCAACTTCTCCTCAATTTCAAGATCCGTAGCCCCATTTTCAATCGCTTTTTTCCACTGAACAATGGCTTCCTCCTTTTTCCCCTGCTTATTTAACACATCACCATAATGTTCAAGAATGACAGAAGAAGAAGAGTTTTTGGCGGCTTTGGCCAGCCATTTTTCCGCTTCTGCAAACTTACCCTGCTGATAGAGAATCCAGCCGTAGGTATCCTGGAAAGAAATCTGCTCAGGAAGGATTTTTAAGGCTTTTTCGATATACTCCTGCGCTTTGGCTAATTTATCATTTCTGACTGAGAGATAATAGGCGTAATTATTAAGCAAAAAGGGATCGTCAGGAGTCAAAGACATCGCCTGAAGGTAATTTTTGTCAGACTCTTCATAATTTTCCTGTCTGTGGTAGATCTTTCCCAATTCAGCACAGGCCTGAGCGAGCAGCTCTTTGTCTTCCGGACCAATTTTTTTGACCTTTTCGAGCGCATGAATGGCAGGCCCATATTTTTCTAAAAAAGACCCTGAAATACCATAGAAAAAGAGAAATCTTTCCTGGTTGGGATAATATTCAAGCGCGTCACCAGCGTCTTTATAAAGCCGGTCAAAATATTTGGTGTCAAGAGAAGTTTCAAGTAAATCCAGCCAGGTCGTGGTATTGGCAGGTTCAATCTCCAATGCTTTCCGATAATAAAATCTGGCCGAATCAATCTGCCCTTCAAGGAAGAGCATTTTCCCTTGAATGGCGTAAGCTTTGGCTGATCCGGGGTGAGTCTCATTAAAAATACTTGTCAGTTTTTTAATCCGGGGCATGATTTGCGGTTCATTGCTCAGGTAATTCATGAGCCCTTCAATAATGATGATTTTACCATCAGGCGAAATCCCTGGATTGCTGAAAGCCTTAAACAGATACTCGTCGGACTTTTCAATCTGATTAATAGATTTGTAATAATCAGCCAGGGAAAGTAAGGCATAACCGTTTTCTGGATCTCTATCCAGAATTTCCTGGAAAATGGCGATCGCTTCTGCTTCGCGACTCAGCCTTTTGAGCATATCAATCTTAAACTGATAATACCGGGTTTCCTGAGGATTCAGACCAATGAGTTGATTGGCAGCATCCAGCCCCTTCTCAAATTGTTTTTGCTGATTATAGATCTGGAATTTTTTGAAATAAATCTCCTCGCTGGGTCCTTTATCCTGTTCGATCTGATTGAGCTGACTGAGGGCTTTTTCGGGTTGATTATTTCTCAGGTATAATTCAGAGAGTTTTAATTTTTGATCTAATTTCTTCGGGAAATGAGAGACAATTTCCTCCTGAGTCTTAATCGCATTGGGATAGTCGCCATTGTTTTCATAGGCTTTCTGCAGGCTCTCATAATACCAGAAATTGTTTTTTTCTTTTTCTAATGCAGCTTTACCGTATCTGATTGCTTCGTCAAACTGACGCTGGGTAATCAGGATTTTGGAAATGTTAAACATCGCTGCATGGTTTGCCGGATCTGCGCTCAGGACTTCTTCAAACAATTCTATCGCAGAAGCATTGTCACCACGCATCATCTGTGTGCAGGCATCGACAAAGGTTCTTTTTACTCTTTGCTGAGTCAGAGGATCGAGATCCCCGGACTTCTGAGTGATTTCTTTTTTCTTGGGGCTATCACCTGTAGTCTTCGTTGTTTTACATGAAAATGAAACAACGGAGATGGTAATGGCAAACAGAAATATGATATAAGCTCTCATAGGTCAAAAATTAGCATTATTTACCGGTATGTCCAAAGCCTCCGGCACCTCGATCTGTATCAGATAGCTGGGAAACTTCTTCCCATTGGACCGTCTCATGCCTTGCAATGACCATTTGAGCGATCCTTTCTCCTTTTACGACAGTAAATGGCTCTTTGCCCAGGTTAATTAACAAAATGTTAATCTCACCTCGATAGTCTGCATCAATGGTTCCAGGGGTGTTGGGCAGAGATATTCCATGTTTAATAGCTAACCCGCTTCTGGGTCTGATTTGCGCTTCATACCCGACTGGGAGTTCTATAAAAATTCCTGTCGGGATCATTGCCCGGTCAAGACTCTCCAATACTACGGGTGCTTCATTATTGGCGTATAGATCCACTCCGGCTGAATATGGAGTCGCGTACCTGGGAAGCGGGTTATTGGAATGATTTATTATTTTAACTGTTGTCATGTTTAATTGATGTAGACCTTCTTTAGACCTTTCTTTTAGACCTTCCAGGTTTTCAAAACCTGGAAGGTCTTTTACTTTTATCTCACAGACGCATCAGGCGCGTCAGCGTAATCCTGCCAGATTTGATCCAATTTCTCAGAATCCGGTTCTCCCTGGAAAGATACGATTCTATAACGGGAAACGTATTCTTCTCCCTTATTCAGATCAAATTGACCGTCAACCATCGGGGAAAATACAAAGTAAGGCATATTTGGGTGAATTCGCACAGGTTGTGGAAAACGGAAATTATCAGGATGGTCCATGGCTGCCAATCCGGCGGTTACTCCATCCACTTCTCCATACAGGCTAGCCCATTTGGGACGGGTGTGATTTCCATTGGTTCGGGTTTTTCCTTCACTGGAAAGAAAACGTCCCTGGCCTGGGCCATAAGCCTCAAGTCCTTCTTCTGGTTCGGGAGCATCCCAGGAAGCATTACCCCGAAATCCCATTCCTCCATAGTGATATTTGACTACATGAAGGGGGCTATCTGTCTGGCAGATTTGTTTGGAAGTAATGTCCCAGACAAAATAATCCTCCCGGTTATAAACCAGGATATCCCAGGTTTCTTTGAGTACCACCGTAGTATCCCCCTTAGGAAAAGCCAAATGATCCAGTTCGGCGATCATACGGCCGAAAACGGGTCCAGGCTCGGCTTTAATGAGTTTGCTATGAATAACAGTCCCTAATCCTGAATGTTGGTTCCAGAAATCCACTTTTTCCCCTTTATACTTCGTATTGGTCCATGCGAAAAATATTCCGTGCTGATGCATGTGATGGGAAGGGAACCCATCGGTCAAAACCTGCCCTTCAGGACTGTAAAAGGGATGAATAAAACCACTTTTCTGATAATACTGGGGAGAACCTTCCGGAGGAGATTGAATACTTGTATAATAGGTCATGATATCCTTATCAGGCGTACGGAAAGTAATTTTATCCTGATCCATCTCCGTATTAACTCCCGCTAATTTGGCTGGTTTTTCAATGATTTGATACTCGCGGGTTTCATTGGGTTGAAGAGGAGAATCAAGTAAAAAGATCCATTCATCGCCATCTTTTCTCTGAGCAACGGTTTGGTTCCCATTAGACAGATCTTCAAGGATCATGCTTTGATAGGAAGTACTAAGGGGATAGGTGAAACTTACGGGAGTCTTTTCCCGGAAATGTTCTCCACCTTCGACAGTTAACGTTGCCACAGGTGGAGAGCATGAGAAAAACAAGCTGATAATCATTGTGATTATCACGAGTGAGGTATGATAGAAAGACCTTCCAGGTTTTGAAAATCTGGAAGGTCTGAGAGAATTTAGATGATGGAATGAATTCATATTATCCTTTTTCGGATAAATTAGCCATCCATTATCCAAAATTCAAAATCTGATGATCCGATTTTATCGGTAATCGTTACAATTCGTACAAAGTTTCGAATTTCATACAACTACCCAATTGCCAGCGGAGTCTTGTAATGGTAACTTCACCGTTTACGTTATCTACTTCAGCGTAAAAATTAACATTTCCGGTTCCTCCGGTACGGGCGTTTCGATAGGCTGTGCTTGCGATTCCCCACAAACGTAAAGTGCCACCTACTTCCTGGTTTTTGGTGATTTTATAATCTCCGCTATAAATGAAAGCCTTATCATTATGTGGGCAGGAATTCGGAGGATAAACCTTGTTTAAATGGGTCTTCAGGGCCTCTTCAAGCTTTTGCTTGACAATCTCTGTTTTGGATTGAGAGTAAGAAAAAGATATGAATCCGGTTAAAACAGTTAACAGAAAAAAACGAACAAAATAATTTTTCATAATACGTCTAATTTTAATTCCAAACGTGTGGAAAATTAAACGTTA
>JAGQVA010000315.1 GCA_020438265.1 Bacteroidota bacterium | reverse complement strand
AGACACAAAACCTTATCCTGTCCCATTCGCGGAGCATAAATCCTGAAACGCACTTTTGACCCATATTCAGATCCTGCGGTTTTTTCTTGTCCATTGGAAGTAGAGCGCTTCATTAATACTCTGGTAAACGCAGAGGTATAAAAAGCCTGATCCTCTCCATGAAAAGGACGCCAGGAATCGTGAATAATCACGTGTTTCATTCCGGAAGCTTCAAGTGAAATCAATCGGTCCTCCCCGGTTTCCCATATCCTGGCACCTGTATTTTCATCGAGAATGTAATATTTATAGGATAACTCCGAAATATCATCCTCAACATCCAGGAGTAATTCCCAGTTCCCATCCGAGGTGTACCTCATTTCCGCTGCCAGATCTTCCTGCCAGGAACCTAATTGAGTAATAGAGCCTGAAACAAATAGTTTTTGTCCCCACTGAGAGTGGTAATTTATTTTAAAGTGTAGTTTCATAATCTGAAATTAATTCGCAAAAATAAGGGTTTCCCGATTCCCAAATCAAGTTTTTACACTTTTCCTCATAAGAATCTTCAAATTGTCTTCAGAATAATATATTAGATTTGATGCCTATGAGAATTTTAATAGTTGAAGATAACCAGGCTTTATCGGAGAATATCTACTTCTACCTGTCGAAGGAAGGGTATTCCTGCAAGCAGGCTTTTAACTATGAACAAGCCATTGATGAATTAATTTCGACCCCTTTTGAAATCATGGTGCTGGATATTATGCTGCCGGATGGAAACGGCCTCGATCTGCTGAAAAAATGGAAAGAGGAAAAACCGGAAACCGGAGTATTGATTATTTCGGCTAAAAATTCCCTTGATGACAAACTTACCGGGCTGGATTGGGGAGCAGATGATTATCTGACCAAGCCGTTCCATCTTCCCGAGTTAAACGCCAGGGTTAAGGCGATCTATCGCCGACGTAATTTTAATGGGAATAATATGGTAGAATTTAATGAGATTACCATTAACCCCGATAATGTCGAAGTTTTTGTTAATGATAATTTGTTGAGCCTGACCCGAAAAGAATATGAATTATTACTCTATTTTTTAGTAAATAAAAACAGAGTTTTAACCAAACAATCTATTGCGGAACACCTCTGGGGTGAACAAATCGATCTGTACGACTCTTTTGATTTTGTCTACCAGCATATTAAAAATCTGCGAAAGAAGCTTACTCAAGCCGGAGGAAAAGATTATATTACTACTGTTTATGGGATAGGTTATAAATTTAATACCCGGATTTCATGAAGTTAATCACCAAAACAACTTTACTGTATCTGCTGATTACGCTTTTTACTTTTGCTATCGGAGGTTTTATCACTTTCAACATCATTAAATTGAGAGTCGATAAAGAGACTGATTTCCACCTCAAGGATGAATTATTCAATACCTATCATGCAATTGAGCTGGGAGCGCCTATTCATACTTTGAATAATTATCGGCGCAATATTGTCGAATTGCCCTCAGGGCCTATCGCAGAAACCAGACCTGCCTTTTCAGACACACTGGTTTTTCACAAATATTTAAAACGAACAGAAGTTCACCGTAAAGCGGTTGTAAGTAAACAAATCGGCGAGAAACTGTACAAAATTTCTATTTACGACCTCGTGGTTGAGCAGAGTGATATTTATGATGCGATCTTTTCATCCATGACCAAAATATTTGCGATTCTCACAGTTTTGGCTTTTGTAACCAGTTTTTTGATTTCCCATCAACTTTTCAGACCCTTTTATCAAACACTACAAAGAATCAGAAACTTCAGGCTTCAACAAAATGAGCCTATTTCCTTCTCAAAAACCAAAACCAAGGAATTTACCGATCTCAATGCTTTTGTTACCAATATGACCACCAAGGTCAGGCAAGATTATATTAACCTGAAAGAATTTAACGAAAATGCTTCACATGAAATGCAGACGCCTTTAGCAGTTGCTAAAGGAAAACTCGAAATCCTGCTGGAGCAAAATCACCTCTCAAATGAGCAGATATCACTCATTCAATCGGCTTATTCTTCCATTCACAAACTTTCTTATTTAGGTAGATCCCTGTCTCTGTTATCAAAGATTGAAAACCAGGAATTTGCCAATTCACAAACGCTTAACTTCTCTTCTCTCATCAATCAGCTTCTTTTTGACTTAAAAGAATTGATTGAGTTGAAAAACCTTTCTCTCAAAACGCAACTGGAAGAAGAGGTGCTGGTTTTTATGGACCCGATTCTGGCTGATATTCTGATCACTAATTTACTCAGGAACTCGATCAAACATAACCAGATTAACGGAAATATTTCGGTCAAATTGACTCAGAAATCACTTACGATTGCGAATTCGGGGAAAGCACCAAGTATTCCTCCTGAGAAATTATTCGAACGATTCAGAAAAAGTAATCAGTCAGGGGAATCGCCCGGGCTTGGTCTGGCTATTGTGAAAGAAATCTGCAAGCTCAATCATTTCAAAATCAACTACGTTTTCGAGGATGGTCTGCATTTGATCAAGGTAGTTTTTTAACTGGATAATTCTTTCATAACCAATTCCTTATAGCTTCTGCCTATGGGAATGAAGTTGCCCTTGATTTCAATCTGAGATGCGTCAAAAACATCAATCTTATCCCGTGCTACCAGATAGGAACGATGAACTCTGATAAGGTTTGACCAGTTCAGATATGCCTGAATTTCCCCTAGTTGAAACTTGGTAATAATGGTTTGATGGGAAGTATAAATGCGAACATATTCTTTCAGGCTTTCAATGTAGAGAATATCATCCAGCAAAACCTTTACATTCTTTTTGTTCACCTTAAAAAAACGATAAGCAGACTGATTATCATCATTTTGGTCATGATGGGGCAATGTATGAGAAGATGCCTGGTCAGTGCCCTTTAGCTTATCGAGTTTATTGATAGCTTTCAGGAAGCGGGTAAATTCAATGGGTTTGAGCAAATAATCAACTACATCCAGGTCAAATCCTTCAAGAGCATATTGATGATAGGCAGTCGTCAGAATGATAGCCGGAGGATTTTTGAGCGTTTTGATGAAATCCAGTCCTCTCAACTTTGGCAAATGAATATCCAGGAAAATTACATCAATCACCTCCTGCTGAAGGCTTTGAAGCGCGAATATGGCGTCCTTACAGGTTGAAACCAACTCCAGATGAGGAATCTGTTCAATATAATCCTGAATAACCTCAGCAGCCAGCGGTTCGTCCTCGACGATCATACAGCGAATTTTTTCCATAATCAGGACAATTGTATAGTCAAAAATACCTCAAAAGCGCCCTTCCCGGGTTGAATGTTTAATGTATGGTTTTCTCCATAAATCAGCTCCAATTGACGTTTTACATTTTTCAGACCAATTCCACTTCCATCATCTAAATAGGTTTCTTCACAGGAATTTTTTGCTGAAAGTGATAATAAATGATTTTCCAGTTTGATTTCAATTTCTATCCAGGCATCAAATCTCGACTCACTAGCGCCATGTTTGAAGGCATTTTCTACCAAAGGTAAAAGCAAAAGCGGGGCAATAGATGTGGAGAAATCATCCACCTCTTCCTTATAATCCACTTTCAGGCGATCATCATAACGCAGTTTCTCAAGTTCAAGATAATCCTGAATAATAGTTAGTTCATCCCCAATCGAGATATAGGGTTTATTACATTCGTAAAGCATAAATCGCAGAATCTGCGATAATTTCAGCACAACCGGGGCAGTTAGTTCCGATTGTTTCCTGGCCAGAACATAGATATTATTTAATGTATTAAACAGAAAATGAGGATTGGTTTGCGAGCGAAGAAAACTCAGCTCTGACTGTAATTTTTCCTTAATCAGCTCTTTCTCCCGTCGATGGCTTTCCAGTTTCCCGCGAAGTAGTTCAAACGTAGATGCAATGCCTATTGCTGAACCTACATCCACAAAAGAATACAAAATCCGCTTTAAGCTAAGTGTATCATAGGCAGGATATTCTCCATAAAGCATGGGAGAAGCCACATAATAAATCACTAACCGGTAAACCACCAAAATGGGAATCAATTGTAGCAGATAGACTAAAATACCTTTCAGATAATTTCCCTGAAGCAAAAACCTCGGTACAATCCAATAGAGGAAAATATAAGTCGCAACCAGTTTAAGAGGCAACATAACCAACTCATTGGCCCAGAATCGCAAAAATCTGATTGGCCATTCATATTTCAGATCTGAAGTACCTCCTGCAAATAATGTATTGAGACATGCATAAATCAGGGTGTAGCCCAGCCAGAAGCCAATATGCCACTTCAAACGGTCTTTCATCCTGCAAATGTCGCAAAAACCTGGCAATACAAACACGTTTGTGTAAGATCGTGGGTTTGCACCTGATGAAAACCAGGTTCTAACCTATGAATTGCCTTAGGCTGGCCATTCCCGCTTTATATCATTCAATCGTAGCTGTTCTTACACTTTCACGGTTTTTGATCCTGGTCCTCTATACTTTCGGCCAACTCTTTCGCAAAACGATTTAATCATTTTGTTTATGAAAAAGACAATTACGCTTATGTCAACGGGCCTGTTCTTACTGTCAGGTGCCCATTTCAATTTCCTCTTTGCCCAACAATTCTCGAAAGTATCCGGAGGAGACATCGTCAATACTCCATCCGATAGTCGAAGTGTCAATATCATCGATGTGAATGGTGATGGTTTTGAGGATGTTTTTATTTCTAATGGTTTGAAAGGAGGTCAAAACAACCTATTGTATCTCAATAATGGAAACGGCACTTTTACCACCGAAACCAACAATCCCATTATCGAAGACAATAGCCCCAGTGTTGGAGCCAGTTTCGGAGACATAGATAATGATGGTGATATCGATGCCTGTGTCACCAACTGGTATGGCGAAGTCAATAATTTTTATAAAAATAGTGGAAACGGGAAATTTATTGTGAATACTGGGTTGGGAAACAGTGGTTCTTACGCCGAAACCGCAACCTGGGGAGATTATGATAAAGACGGTTTTCTGGATCTTTACATAACCAATAGTGCAGGTGGCAATAAGAATATGCTGTACCATAACCAGGGAAATGGCATTTTCACCCGCATTTTCACAGGAGACCTTGTAAATGAAAGTGATCTTTCGAGAAATGCTAATTGGGTGGATTATGATCTGGATGGAGATTTGGACCTATTTGTTACGAATGAAGATAATACCGCCAACGACCTTTATGAAAATGATGGGAATGGAGTACTAAACAAAAAATACCTGGGCATATTGACTGGTAGTTCCAAAAGTTCAATGAGCAGCAGTTGGGTCGATATTGATAATGATGGCGATATGGATTTATTTATCGCTAATGCAGGCTATTTTCAGGAGCAAAACAACCAGATTTTCCGCAATGATAGCGGAACTTTTACCCTTGTTGATACAGGCCCGGTGGTTTCTGATGGAGGCTGTTCCTACGGCTCTAATTTCGCCGATTACGATAATGATGGCGATTTGGATCTACTAGTAACCAATGGTTATTGTAACAGCAATCTCAAAAATTTCCTGTATCAAAACCAGGGAGATGGAACCTTTATTCGCAAGGATGAAGATCTTCCCGGCCTTCCTGAAGAATGTTCTTATGGATCAGCCTTTGGTGATGTTAATCAGGACGGGTTTTTGGATCTGATCATCGCCAATTGCCAAAACAGCCAAACGGGAATTCCTCCCAAAAACAATTTTTACCTCAATAATGGAAATAACAATCACTGGATCAGAGTCAAACTGGAAGGAACCATGTCCAACCGCAGCGCAATTGGAGCGACTGTAAGGGCTTATGCGACAATTAACGGAATACAGGTTCAACAAATCCGTCAAATTTCATCACAGAGTGGATACAGTGGCCAAAACAGCCTGATTGCACATTTTGGGCTGGGAGATGCAACAATGATAGATAGTGTTACTGTTGTATGGCCATTAGGCAAAAAAATGGTATTGAAAAACCAGAATGTAGATCAGATCCTTAATTTGAACGAAGATATGGTGATTTCTATTGATCGGGAAATTCAGCGTGCTTCTTTTCAGATGAAAGTATTTCCCAATCCATCTTCCAGATTTGTATATTTCTATCTTACCAGTAGAGACAATATTAACAATAAAGATATCACTCTGATTATGAGAGATATGGCGGGAAAGAAAGTATGGCATGAAAAGGTTTCCGTCCAGCAGCGTGAATTTACGTATGAGTTAAATCTCCGAAAACTCAGGTTGAGTAAAGGGACCTATCAGCTTCAGGCTTTTTCGGGGAATGACAGTTCAAGCCAGTTATTGATTGTTCAATAAGCACCTGGATCTTCTTAAGGGCTCTGTTAAGAGCCTAACGTGGGTAGAAATCAATCGATTTTGTCTTTATCCCCCATTTTTGCGCCGTAGCGGCGGTATGTGTTTAGCGCATCATTTTATCTTTTTGATAAACAGCTTGGATAGACCTCTCCCGTTGGATGAGGTGACGGTTCATGCCATTTGAAAAACACGCTGCAGAATCGGCCGGGGTAATGGCCACGGTTTTC
>JAGQVA010000314.1 GCA_020438265.1 Bacteroidota bacterium | reverse complement strand
GTGACGATTAGCATGATGTTAAGGTTTATTTTGATTAGTAGAAGGAAGTGAAAAAATGATTTAAGTCAAAGTAAATAATAGAAAATGAGAAATTGAAAAGTTAATTGGCGGTCCTGGTGGTTACTACTTTGTAATTTTCTATTTGTTATTCCATATTTTGACTTAATTTTTATAAGGCTTTCCCTTTAAAGAAAATATAAAAATTAAGAGTCCCTGATTATAGTTAGCCAGTCCATAATTTTAGGAATATAGATAATTCCCCAAACAATCCCGCAAATAATCACACTGAGTAATACTGCCGCAGCACCCACGTCTTTCGCTTTTCCTGCCAAAGGATGATGATCCGGAGAGACAAGATCTACGATAAATTCTATGGCGGTATTGATCCCCTCGGCCATTAAAACCATTGCCATGCATATAATGATCAGGCACCATTCTGTCGCAGAAAGTCCTAAAAACCAGCCCATCAGACTAATCACAACGATAGCTAACAGATGAATTTGCGCATTGGGTTGAGTGACGAATAAGGTATAAATGCCTTTAAAGGCATATCCAAAACTGTGTATTCTTGCGAGGAGATAGGATTTCATAATAGCTATTTGCTATTAGCTATTGGCTTTTGGCCATTAGCAATTAAACTTTTACAATAGCTAATGGCCAAAAGCCAACAACTAATAGCCAATATAATATGGAAGTATTCAAAAAAATCCTCATTTATCTAGGGCTGAAAAAGGCAGATCCTGATGCACCAACTTCTAATTATCTCAGGATGATGCATGGAATCAACAGGATTTCCATTTTTGTTTTTCTCATCGCCCTGATTCTATTGGTTATCAAACTGACAACAAAATAATTCCATTCTTTCATCATATTATTTTCCTAAAACCTGATTTTTGACTTATCATTCAATTCTCCTGCATATAAGCTAAAAAAAGCCTTACCTTTACCCTTATTGCCCCTAATGCAAATTGATCTCCGGTACCTCAAATTTTTTAGATTGTGGCTAAGGAAAGTGTAAAAAAACAAAAAAAAGTCGACCGGGTCCGACGTCTGCTCAAATCTCCTCATGCTCATATTCGGGCACTGATGAGTATTCTCCATCCCACAGAGATTGCTCAGGTATTGGAGGACACGTCTCCGGAGATTCAGGAACGGATTGTCAGAGAGCTTCCCAAAGAGTTGATTTCGGAGGCGATTTCAGAGATGGACGACGATACCAATCCCGGGAAATTGCTTACTCTCCTTCATCCGGAAATTGCTTCGGGACTGATCAAAGAACTTGCCCCGGATGACGCTGCGGACCTTTTGGCACAAATTCCGAATGAGTACAAAAACAAGATTCTCTATTATGTCCCGGATGAGGAAGAAACAGTCCTGAATCAGCTTCTGACTTATGATGAAGATTCGGCGGGGGGATTGATGAACCCGGAACTTGTTGTAGTTAGGGAAAATATGACCAAACTGGAAGCATTGCGGGAAGTAGTCAGGCAATCAGAGTATCAGGATGATTTTTACACCATTTATGTAGTTGATTCTGAAAATCAATTAAGAGGTTTTCTGGGGTTTAAAGCTTTATTTCAGGCCCGAAACTCTGCCATGATCAAAAGCATCATGGACTCGGAGGTCATTTCGGTAACCGAGCAAACTGACCAGGAAGAAGTGGCCAAAATCATGGCTCAGTATAATCTGCCGACTTTGCCGGTAGTGGACAATAATAACAGACTTCTGGGAAGAATTACCTTTGATGACGTACTTGACGTCATTGAAGAAGAAACCACAGAGGATATTTTGAACTTTGCCGGGGTTTCTGATGGGGAAAACCTTCGCGGAGGCTGGTCAAATGCAGTAAAAAGCCGAATTCCCTGGCTGCTGGTGAATCTGGTTACAGCTTCCATCGCAGGATTTGTTATTTCCCAATTTGACAGCACAATTGAAAAACTTGTACTTCTCACCTCTCTGATGCCGATTATTGCGGGTGTTTCGGGAAACGGTGCCACGCAGTCGCTAGCCGTTACAATCAGACGTATTTCGACAGATGGGATTCCTTCACGGAAGGCGGCGGGAGTTGTCATGAAGGAACTAAGTGTAGGTGCGATTAATGGTCTTATGCTGGGAGCCGTCGTATCGATGGTGATTACCTTTCTCAACCCCAATCCCAATCCACAGTTCGTAGCCATGATGGGGGTTGTCGTTTTTCTGGCCATGTTTGGGAACCTGATGCTGGCGGGTTTTGCGGGTTCATTTATTCCCCTGGCGCTTGAAAGGCTGAGAATTGACCCTGCGGTCGCTTCATCTATTCTGATTACCGCGTTTACAGATATTATTGGCTATCTGTTGCTGTTTGGCCTGGCTTCCAAGGTTTTAGTGCCTTTGGTTACGACGATTAATAAGGCGGGGGTGAATTTGATTAATCCGGTGTTTTGAATGGCTATTTGCTATTGGCTTTGGCCCCTTTCCAATCGCTAAAAGCCAAAGGCCAATAGCCTCTTATATTGTCCTTCGGACTTCATTAATCTCAATGGTTTCAATATCACCATCGCGAAGGCGGATGACTTTTTCCGCATATTGAGCGATATCCTCTTCATGCGTTACGACAATAATTGTATTACCAGCTTTGTGCAGCTGATCAAACAAAGCCATAATCTCATAAGAGGTTTTGGTATCGAGGTTACCTGTAGGTTCGTCAGCCAGGATAATCGAAGGGTCATTGACCAAAGCTCTGGCAACAGCAACACGCTGTCTTTGTCCTCCGGAAAGTTCGTTGGGTTTGTGATCAACGCGGTCTCCCAGACCTACATTCGTCAGGACCTCTTTGGCACGGGCTTTCCGGGCAGTTTTATTTAATCCGGCATAAACCAGCGGCAGAGCCACGTTATCAAGTGCTGAAGCTCTGGGTAAAAGATTAAAGGTTTGAAAGACAAAACCAATCTCTTTGTTTCGAACATGGGCCAATTCGGCATCCAACATATTACTTACATCGGTACCATTGAGAAAATACTGACCGTCTGAAGGCGTGTCCAGACATCCCAGCATATTCATCAGGGTAGATTTCCCGGAACCGGAAGGTCCCATAATGGCCACATACTCATTTGGGAAGATTTCCATTGATACATCGCGCAAAGCGTGAATTGTTTCCGTTCCCATCTGGTAAGTTTTCCGAATATGTGCTAATTTAATGACCGGTTCCATCGTTAGTTATTTAAAGTAAGTCACTTGATATAATGGAGAGATGATACCAAAGTTACAAATCTTTCCGTTTGATTGGTAGAATTTTTGGCCGTGTAAGCTGCATATTTTACTTTTGTAAATATCTTGCTTGGCCGTAATTCCACGTTTACCGTAGATTATCCTATATGACACCCGTAAAAATCTGGATTTCTGGAATCTCATTCATTTGCCTGTTGATATGGTTACAAGGGTGCGGAGAGGATTATATTAATGAACCTCCATTTGAAGTGAAGAAAGACACTGTCTTTCTCGACGTAGATGACTGGTATTATTTTAGCCAACAGCCCAATAAAATGGGAGGGCTTTCTGTTTACCCTTTTTCATATCAAATTTTTGAAACTGCCTTTGATGGATTTCTTGTGAACGCCGAATCCAAAATTTACTCTATTGGCATTGATGAAACCCTGGACAATAAGGCTGTCTTTCTGGATGTCAATAAAATGCCCGGAGACACGCTCCACAAATTTTCCGCTTTCCGATATCACTTGCTGATCGATGTAAAAAGAGACGAGAAAACACAGGGAACCATTTATTATGTCCTCCGACGCTCAAAAATTGGGGTAAAAAGATTGCGAGAAAGATCTATTTGGGTCATTTCTCCGGAAATGGGCATTCTTGGTGTAGCTAATTATAATATCGGTTATACCGACGGCCAGGTAACCCTTGACATCATAGGAGATCCTGATTATTTTAAAGAGCCGGAATTAATTCGCAAGATCAAGTATTATGATCACGACGTAACCTGGCTGGTTGACCGGGATCGGCATATTATTTATGAATTTAATAAACATAAAGCCCTGTTGAGTAGTCGTGATTTTAAAGCACAGGAGGATCTTTACGAATACAAGTTTGATAAAGCCAATACACTTGGTTTAATTGACTTCCGGATCAAAATGGAAAATAATATGATCAAACTGGTAGCAGGAGACTCTTGTTTCTTTTTTACAGAATCCCTTGAGCTTCAGCGATCGGCTTCCTGCCCTGACGAATACTAACACCTTGTTTATGAACCCCTTTAAATCATTCAGAGAGTTTCAAAAAGCGGTCAAAGAATTTCCGGATGAATCAGTGATTGAAATTGCCCTTGCGAATGACGGCAAAATCACTACTCAGATTCTGAGTTATAGCACAACCCTTACCATCAATCAGGCCAGATGGAAACTCAACGGAATGAATACAAGAGGGATTTTTAAGCAGTCTTATGATTATAAAGACTATACAACGGTGTTTGTATTAAAGAATAAGCAGTTGTATGAAAACCTGACTCAGAAGGTCAAAACTCCTGTTAAGCAAGAAGCTGAAAGCGCCATTTCCGACTCTGAAGTGATAGCTCTGGCCGTCAAACTTTCCGGCAAACTCACTGCTGCTGCACTCTGCGTCAAAAAGGATGTTCCCCTCAATATTGCACAAGCCAAACTGGAAGAGCTACAACGTAAGGATGTATTCGACATCGAACTGAATGAAAAAGGCGCTCTTGTTTATGTGCTGAATGATTATGAATCTTTCAAAGAAATCCTGCCATAATAAAACTTACATGGCATTTTTTATTCCTACCAATATTGCCTGAATGGTCATACCTTTGCAATATTGAATATTTGCTTTATGAATCAAATTAGAAAGTTCCTTATAACTACAGGTATGATTTTCATCTGTCATTTCCTGTTGGCACAAATAAATCCGGTAGGAACCTGGACCGCATATCTGAATCACTCACGGGGAGTACAATCGGTTACCAAAGATAATGTCTATTATACCATCACTGAAGGAGGGATGTATTCATACGATTCGGAAAATGAAGAAATCCGCACTTTCTCTACGGTTGAGGGAATGAGTAGCATTAGCCCTACTACCATTTTTCACGCTGAGGAATCGGGCCTTATTTTTATCGGTTATGAAGATGGAATGATCAATTATTTTTCCGAGCCGGGAGATTTTCAATATTCCACCGAAATACAGCGCAATGATTTCTACACCCAAAAACGGATCAACTCATTTGCAGCCAAAGGCAATCGCTTATTTGTCGCAACTGACTTCGGACTGGTTATTTATAACCTCGATACGCAGCTCCCAGTTACAGATGTAACTCAGTTTGGAGACAACCCCACTCGTCTGAAAGTAACTTCAGTAGCCATATTCAACGAGATGATTTATGTGCTCATTCCCAATGTAGGGGTTTATAGCGCTCCTCTTGACTTTCCGAATTTGAAAGACCCTGAAATTTGGGCTTCGGAAGAATTTACAGAGGGTTTCCCTACTGGAGAAAAAGTCTATGAAATCGGAGCGAATGAGAATCTGTTATATATGCTTTCCGATACCACGATTTTTATTAGTGAAGGGTCTGTGTGGGCTCCCTTTTCTCCTTTGGATGGAACCTGGGACAAATTATTTGTCTGGGAAGAGGGAGTCGGAACGGTATCAGGCAATATGATTAAGATTGTTTACCTGGATAATTCTACCCTTGATTTTAATATCATTGGCCCGATCAAAGATATCGAATACATCGACAGGGATGTTTTTTACGTCACCACCGGGTTTCGCGGAGGGCAATTCTATAATAAAGGCTCGACAAAATCTCTCACTCCGCAGGGCCCCAGAACCAACGACTGCGTCAGATTGGGAACCGGAAACGGAGAATTGTATGTAGCACCCAAAGGATATGATCAGGCTTTTGGGCCAGAACAATCGGCTCTGGGAGTCTATTATTATACTAAACAAACCAATTGGGTTACCCTTGACAGTTCTGGAAAAAAGCTAAATCCTGCGGTCAGTACGGGTTTTGCCAGAATGTTTTATGATGATGAAACACAAACTGTCTATGCAGGATCATGGGGCTCGGGGCTGGTTACTCTCCGTAATGGGGAACAATTAGAATATTTTAACTGTGTAGATGGAGGTCTTTCCATTATCAATGATTTTTGTGATCCGGACAACCGCCAAAATACCCGGGTAAGTGGCATGGGGCTCGATCCTTTTGGGAATCTGTGGATTTCACTGGATTTCGCACAAGATCCGCTCATGGTCAGATCTGCCGAATCCGGAGAATGGTTTTCCGCTGCTTCTGACAAAATTCCCAATAACGACCACTTCATTGACATGGTCGTCGACGAATATGGAAGCAAATGGATCTTAAATGCGGAACAGGGAGTGTTGGTTTATAATGATAATAACACTCCCCTCAATTTTGATGATGATAGGGTTGTGACACTTCGCTCCGGACTGAATCAGGGGAATTTACCATCTAACGAGGTCTTTTCCCTGGCTATTGACAAGGATGGTTTTGTGTGGGTGGGAACGGGGCAAGGTATTGTCTTT
>JAGQVA010000313.1 GCA_020438265.1 Bacteroidota bacterium | reverse complement strand
CATCCAAATCAATGAACAAATCATATATTTCATCTAAAACTTCTGCAGGTCTATTATCTGATCGGTCAACTTTATTTATAACAACAATTGGTTTTAAATGAAGATGTAATGCTTTTTCAAGTACAAATCTTGTTTGAGGCATTGGTCCTTCAAAACTATCTACAAGTAGCAAAACACCGTCTGCCATCTTTAAAACCCGTTCTACTTCTCCGCCAAAATCAGAGTGACCGGGAGTATCGATTAAATTTATCTTTACATCTTTATAAGGAATGCTGATATTTTTGGAAAGAATTGTAATTCCTCTTTCGCGTTCTAAATCATTTGAATCTAAAAATTGGTCTTGCACAACTTGATTTTTCCTAAATACATTTCCTTGTTTTAATAATTGGTCAACAAGAGTTGTCTTACCATGATCAACGTGAGCAATAATTGCTATATTTCTAATTTGTTTCAAAAAATCACCTTTTTGCCTCAGTTTTGTAAAGGAGAACTGGTAGCGAATACAGAAGTTACGCTTTTGGGAAAAACCTATAGTACTCCTATTGGTATCGCCCCCGTCGGACTAACGGGCTTGATGTGGCCAGGGATTGAACATTATCTGGCTGCTACGGCTAATCGCATGAAAATTCCTTTCTGCCTCAGTACCGTTGCTACGGAAACTCCCGAAACTGTCGGCGAACATGTGGGAGACATGGGCTGGTTTCAATTATATCCTCCCAAAGATAATAAGATACGAGACTCTTTACTCCAAAGAGCCAAAGAGGCTGGATTTCATACCCTGGTAATTACCGCTGATGTACCTATGGCCAGCAAAAGAGAACGCACCAAACGTGCGGGTATGTCTATGCCTCCTAAAATTACCCCTAAAATGATTTGGGAAGGCATTACTCATCCTGTCTGGAGTTTTTATACCCTCAAAAACGGAATTCCCCGATTGCGAACCATTGAGCACTATACCAATAATAATGATATGAAATTTGTCAGTGGGTTTGTGGGCAATCGGCTGGGAGGAACCCTGGATTGGGATTATTGCAGAGAACTTAAAGAAGCCTGGGATGGCCCTGTTGTACTGAAAGGGATATTGCACCCTGATGACGCAGAAAAAGCCATAGAGGCAGGGATGGATGCTGTGTATGTCTCCAATCATGGAGGCCGTCAATTTAATGGAGCCTCTACCGCTATCGAAGCCCTTCCCGCTATCGTTAAAAAAGTGAATAAAAGAGTTCCTGTCATTTTTGATAGCGGAGTCCGTACAGGATTGGATATTATGCGTGCCATATACCTGGGAGCGGATTTTGTGTTTGCGGGAAGACCATTTATTTATGGGGTTGCTGCTCTGGGGAAATATGGTGGTGATCATGCTGTTGAGATTTTTACTGATGATTTGAAGAATAATATGGTGCAATTGGGCGTCGCTAATTTTGAGGAATTACAGAAAGGCAGTCAAAAGTAATCGGGCTTTCCCAAGCCCGATCCAGAAATATGAGTATCCATCATATCAAACTATTCCCCCAATGCCCCAAAATTCGCCCAACAACTTACTCACCCTTACAACCATTCCCTCTATTCCCGAATAAGAAGAAATTTCTTTTTGGAAATTTTCTTGCCTCAAAAATTTTCATCGATTTGTCTATTTAAAAAATATTATTTACATTTACTTAGTGTTGTACTGACACTAAGATATACTTGCTTGATTGAGTTTTTAGTTTTTTATTAAAATAATTAGAAATAAATTGGAGCTAAGTAGTTATATATCTGTGGATTGTGTGATTTTTGGCTATGATGGCGAAAAGTTAAATGTATTACTTGTTAAAAGAACACTAAGCGAAGAAAGTAATCATTTGAATTTTGAACCAGACTGGACCCTTACCGGAAATCACGTATATCAGGATGAGACAATTGAAACAGCTGCCAACCGAATTTTATTTGAAATAACGGGTCTCTCTGACATTTTTCTGGAACAGTTTAAAACTTTTGCAGATCCCCAAAGACTGCTTAAACCCAAGGATCAAAACTGGCTGAAAAGTATTGGTCGGAATCCCGCTATTCGTGTAGCTACTATTGGTTTTTTTGCCTTGGTTGCTACCCAAAAAGTCGCTTTAAAATGGATGGGGCGTGAAGTGAAGTGGGTACCGGTAAAAGAAGTGGGTACGCTTGGGTTTGACCACAACCAAATCCTTGAAGAGGCTCTGATCGCGATACGGCAAAAAATGAAACACGAACCCATTGGGTTTGAGTTATTACCTTCCAAATTTACACTTACCCAACTACAAAATGTTTATGAACAAATATTTGATGCTGAATTGGATAAACGAAACTTCCGCAGAAAAGTCAGCCGGATGAAATACGTCATTCCCCTCAATGAAAAACAAAAAGGAGTCCCACACAAACCTGCTCGTCTTTATATGTTTAGCCGCGAGGTATTTGACATTACCAATCAGGAATTATTCGATTTTATCGTTTAGACATAATTAATACTACTCATGCGATTATCAGAACTACATAAATTATCTTTCCTCGAAAAAGCAGGTTACGCCCTGGGGGATGGAGCTGCCAATATAGCCTGGCGCGGAGTGGCTACTTTCCTGTTCATTTTTTATACCGATGTGTATGGACTGACTCCCGGAGCGGTAGGTTTACTGATGCTGATTGCCCGGTCAAGCGATGGGGTGAGTGATGTCCTTATGGGAATTGTGGGAGACCGTACGAATACCAAATATGGAAAATTCCGCCCATGGATTCTCTGGACAGCAGTTCCGCTGGCTGTAACGTTGTCTTTATTATTCACCACACCTGATTTAGGGTCAACAGGCAAAATCATTTATGCCTACACAACCTATATTATTTTTACCTTATTATATACTGGAAATAATATCCCTTATGGTGCTCTCATGGCTGTCATGACAGGAGATGATAAAGAAAGAACCAGCCTGGGGTCCTTCCGTATGGTAGGAGCCTTTGCCGGGGGAATGCTGGTACAGGGAGCGCTTTTGTTTCTGGTGGCTTATTTTGGGAATGTCAATCCTGAAATAAATGTCACTCAGATAAATCAGGAAACTTATACGGTTACAGTTGTTGCTCCTCAGGATGTCGAAAATGCCAATATTAAAACAGAAGATGGAATTGCGACCTTTGCATGGGCTGACGCGACTACAGAAGCCACAGAACCTGTTAAAAACATCAGTTTTTCTATTGAAGCAGGAAAAGAATATGTTTTTGAGGTAAAAGGAGAAGCAGGGCTTACAGCTGACAATATCAGGCTGATTAACCAGAAAGAAGGGTATAGCAAAGCCATTTATTTGCTATCCGTTTTTCTGGCTTTGTTTATGGTTATCACTTTTTTCACAACCCGCGAAAGGGTCCAGCCTCCCAAAGAACAGCAAACCAATCTGAAAAAAGATTTTCAGGATTTGATTCGCAACAAACCCTGGATTGTCTTACTTTTGATTGGCCTGCTGTTTAATGTGTATAATTCCATCAAACAGGGAATAACAGTCATCTATTTTACGCATTATCTCCAGGACCAATTATTATCCGCTTCTTATCTGGTCGCGCTCATGCTGGCCTCGATTGCAGGAGCAATGGCTACGGCATGGCTGAGCAATAAGCTGGGCAAGAAAAAACTCTTCATTTACGCCCTGATTTTTTCAGGAGCTGTGAATGCGTTATTGGTGTTTTGTGGACCGGAGAATATTTATTCAATATTTGCGATAGGAATCATTTCTGAAGCAGCAGCAGCGATTTTCCCGACACTCTTTTTTGCTATGTTGGGAGATGCTGCAGATTATTCTGAATTCAAAAATGGAAGACGCGCAACAGGACTGGTGTATTCGGCAGGTTCTTTTGCTACCAAATTTGGTGGAGGAATCGCCGGGGTAATTATCGGAACCATCCTGGTGGCTTATAATTATAATGGCATGGATCAGGCTTCGATTGAGGGAGCCGTTCCGGGAATTATTATGCTTATGAGTTGGGTTCCGGCGGTTGTAGTTGGCATTACGGCCTTGTTAATGACTCTATACCCGCTTGACCAGGATAAAATGGACGACATTACCCATGAACTTAGCAGAAGGCGAGGAGAGGAACTTTCGCTTGAATCAAATTAGTTTACCTGACTTTTTACTTAATTTTTATTGTACCTGAAAAATGAAATTTGGATATTTTGACGATATAAAACGGGAATACGTAATCACAGACCCTAAAACTCCCTGGCCATGGATTAATTATCTGGGGAATGAAGACTTCTTTTCTCTGATCTCACATACCGCTGGCGGCTATTCTTTTTACAAGGATGCGAAGTTTCGCAGGCTGACGCGTTACCGATATAATAATGTTCCGATGGATTCCGGTGGGCGTTATTTTTATATCAAAGACAATGATACAATCTGGTCTCCCGGGTGGAAACCTTGCAAAACAGAACTGGATCGCTATGAGTGCCGTCATGGCATGAATTATACAAAAATCAAAGGGGAAAAAGAGGGCGTTTCCGCTGAGACATTATTTTTTGTGCCATTAAATACCCACGCTGAAATTCAAAAACTGACCCTAAAAAATCATTCGCCAAATAAAAAATCGCTCAAACTCTTTTCTTTCACCGAATGGGCCTTATGGAATGCTGTTACGGATATGGAAAACTTTCAACGAAATTTTTCAACCGGGCAGGTGGAAATTGATGGTTCGACGATATATCACAAAACGGAATACAGGGAGCGCCGCAATCATTATGCTTTTTATTCTGTAAACAGCGAGATAGACGGCTACGACACAGATCGGGAGTCTTTTATGGGGCTTTACAACGGTTTCCATGAACCGCAGGCCGTGCTGGACGGAAAACCCCGCATGAGTGAAGCACACGGCTGGTCTCCCATTGCGTCACATTATCTGGAAATAACCCTGGAACCCGGTGAGGAAAAAGACTTTGTATTTGTATTGGGATATATTGAAAATGAGGAAGACGAGAAATGGGAATCCAAAGGAATTATCAATAAAACCAAAGCCCGAAAAGTCATTGCCGATTTTGATACCAGCGCAAAGGTAGACACGGCTTTTGACGCACTGAAGGCTTATTGGGACGAATTATTGAGCATTTACAGCATCAAAACTGGCGAAGAAAAGCTGGATCGAATGGTCAATATCTGGAACCAGTATCAGTGTATGATCACTTTCTGTTTTTCCCGCTCGGCTTCTTTCTTTGAGAGTGGAATTGGTCGGGGAATGGGATTCCGTGATTCTAATCAGGATTTAATCGGGTTTGTGCATCAGGTGCCAGAGCGCGCCCGTGAACGTATCATTGATATTGCCTCCACCCAGTTTCCTGATGGAAGTTGTTATCACCAGTATCAGCCCTTAAACAAACGCGGAAATAATGATATTGGCAGCGGATTTAATGACGATCCTTTGTGGTTGATTTTGGGAACAACTGCTTATATCAAGGAAACTGGTGATTGGTCCATTTTGGACGAAATGGTGCCTTTTGACAATGATGAAAGCATTGCCAAAACCTTATTTGAACACCTGAAAATCTCCTTTAATTACACTGTCAATAACCTTGGACCTCATGGTTTGCCTCTGATTGGTCGCGCAGATTGGAACGATTGCCTCAACCTCAATTGTTTCTCCAACGATCCCAATGAATCCTTCCAGACAACAGAAAATAAAACCGAAGGAACTCTGGCTGAATCTTTGATGATTGCCGGTTTATTTGTGGTCTATGGACGCGATTATGTAGAATTATGCAAGGTTTTGGGTAAAAATGAAGAGGCCATCAGAGCTCAAAAATGTGTGGATGAAATGGTCGAGGCAATTAAGGCACATGGTTGGGACGGAGACTGGTTTTTACGGGCTTATGACTTTTTCGGCAATAAAATCGGCAGTGATGAGAATGAGGAAGGCAAGATTTTTATCGAATCAAACGGCTGGTGTACCATGGCAGGAATTGGTCTGGAAGAAGGAATGGTTGAAAAAGCCCTTGACTCTGTAAAGGAAAGACTGGATTCTCCCTATGGTATTGTCCTCAATAATCCTGCCTACACCCAATACCATATCGAATACGGAGAGATTTCCAGTTATCCCGAAGGGTATAAAGAAAATGCAGGCGTTTTTTGCCACAATAACCCCTGGATTATCATTGGCGAAACGGTTCTGGGCAGGGGAGATCGAGCCTGGGAATATTTCAGAAAAATATGTCCGGCTTATCTGGAAGACATCAGCGAATTGCATAAAACAGAGCCTTACGTTTACGCCCAGATGATTGCCGGAAAAGATGCCTACAAACCCGGAGAAGCCAAAAATTCATGGTTAACCGGAACTGCATCCTGGAATTTTTATGCGATTAGTCAATACATTTTGGGTATTCGCCCCGGATATGCTGGTTTGGAAATAGATCCTTGTATTCCTGCTGAATGGAAATCCTTTCAGGTAACCCGCAAATTTCGCGGTGCGACTTATGATATCACCGTGAATAATCCCGACGGCGCGCAAAAAGGTGTCAAAACATTAACCATAGATGGAGTTTGCATAGAAGGAAAACCCATCATCCCTA
>JAGQVA010000312.1 GCA_020438265.1 Bacteroidota bacterium | reverse complement strand
CCCCGAAATAGCCACTCCGGATCGCATGGATCAGGTGAGTGCCCGGGGGTTTTCGATGGGCTATATTGGCAGCGTGATTTTGCTTGTTGTCTGCCTCGTTGTGATTACCCAGTTTGAGTTTTTTGGTTTTCCCGATACCAGTCAGGCAACCCGGTTTTGCTTTTTGCTGGTTGGAGTCTGGTGGATGGGATTCGCGCAAATCGCCTTTTTTCACCTGAAGGATCAACCTACCGGCCATAAGATTACAAAAGAAATTCTTTCCAGAGGGGCGAAAAAAATCAAAGAAGTATTTGCCATCATAAAAACTCAATTCACCATTTATCGATTCCTGGGGTCTTTTTTCTTCTACAGCATGGGAGTTCAAACGGTCATGCTACTGGCTCCTTTATTTGGTGAATCAATCGTCGGGATGACGAGTGATGAAATGATCCTGGTTGTCTTAATCCTTCAGCTTCTGGCTATCGGAGGTGCTTACTCTTTTGCCTGGGTTTCGGCCCGGAGAGGAAATGGTTTTGCCATTGGTGCTTCTCTGATCCTTTGGGTGGGACTATGTATTGGCGCGTATTTTCTCAATGATAAAGTCTCTTTTTATTCCCTCGCTGCAGTTTTAGGGTTTATTATGGGAGGAATTCAATCCATTTCCCGATCGACCTATTCCAAACTGATTCCCAAAGAAAGTACAGAAACCGCCTCATTCTTCAGTTTTTATGATATGACTGAAAAGATTGCGATTGTCATGGGAACTTTCTCCTATGGTTTTATTGAGCAAATAACCGGTACCATGCGCAACAGTATGGTTTTTATGGCTCTGTTTTTTATTATTGGTTTTATCATTTTACAAACAGCCAAACTCAATCGCAGCGCTACATCATGATTCTTTATACCATCCTAAAATTTCTGGTGAAAATAGGAATCAGGGTCTTTTTCAGAAAAATCGTGGTTCATGGCTGGGAAAACCGTCCTTCAGAAGGGCCTTTGATTATCGCCGTTAATCATCCCAACACACTTATGGACCCGCTTCTCGTTGCAGTTATGATGAAGCAAAGAGTGGGGTTTCTGGCAAATGCCTCCCTTTTTGCCAATAAACTCGTCAACCAATTGTTTGCCATTCTGCATACGATACCGGTATACCGAAAACAGGATGTCGCACCTGGCGAGCCCATCGATAATGATGAAACTTTCGGAAAGGTCTATGAATATCTTGATAAGAATGGAACGATTATGATTTTTCCGGAAGGGACCAGTTTTTCAGAAATGAAACTCAGGAAAATCAAAACAGGCACTGCCAGAATTGCCCTGGGCTATGAAAAACAACAACAGTTTCAGAGAAATACACAAATACTTACCGTTGCCCTCAATTATTCCGAACCCACAAGATTCAGAAGCAAGGTGGAAATCACTTTTAACCCACCTATTCCTATAAGTGAATATCAGGAAAAATACGCCCAGGATGATTTTCAAACAGTTCGCGAGCTTACCGACAGAATCCGCCATGAACTGGCTGAGGACTTAATCATCACTGAAGATAAGGACCAGGAAGAACTCTTAAAGCGAATCAATACAATTTATAAAGAGTTTTTGACTCAGAAATTATCCTTGTCCAGGGATTCTGCGATAGAATTTACCATTTTAAAAGAATTGGCCAACGGGATGCGCTTTTTAAAAGGAAAAGATGAAGGACTTTATCTCCAAATCGAAAAAGAAACCAATGAATACTTCGATCTGCTGGAAACCCATGAATTAAACGATCACATGATCACCAGTCAGGGAATCAGAAAGCTTACCATCGTCCGCAAATTTTTCAATGTCATTTCTTTGTTTCTGTTTTTCCCATTATACTTTTTGGGAGTAATAACCAATTATTTACCCTATTGGTTACCTGCAAGAATTGCCGGAGCAATTACCGACGAAATTGAATATCGGGCACCTATTATGATGGTTTCCGGTATATTTTTATTTCCTCTTTTTTATCTGGTGGAAACTTTGCTGTTTCATCATTTCCTGGCTTTGCATCCATGGCACACCCTGGGATTTGTTCTTCTCTTGCCTATCAGTGGATTTATGGCACTTGGGTATATGGATAATCTTACCTGGTTTACCCACCGGTTAAAAATGGAGATTGCTGCTTTGCAGAATCCGGAGCTTATTCAACAGCTAGTTGCTGAAAAAGGGGAAATTTTGGAGATGCTGGAATCTGTCAGGCGGATTTATGAGGAGAGATGATAGCCTTTTTATTGCGCCGTTTTGAAAAACGGCGCAAAATCAATCCACCACCAAAGGCTCATAATACCTTTTTTCATCCGTAAAAACGATCACATAATACTTCCCGATGGGAAGTTGATGGGTATAATTCAGGAGGTTTTGTTTTTTTGCCTCAACCGTGCCGTTATACAGGATATCGATTTCCCGCAATAATTCATCCAGCAATTTCACCTTGATATGCTGGCTTTTATCGACGGAAAAACGCACGTTGAGCGATTTTACCCCATCTTTGAAAGTAGGAATGACATCAAAGAAAAAACCTGTAAAAATCTCTTCGGTTCTTACCTTGATAATATTTGACTGAACCTGATTTCCAAATTTGTCTATATTTTCCACCCGGTAATAATAAACCCGGTTTTTCTTTACATCTGCATCAAAATGGGTAAACTCGGTAGGTTCTGAAGAATTCATTGGTCCTTTTACCCGACGAATAACATCGAAGTTTTTCCCATCACTACTTCGCCCCAGCACATGCAGATAACAGTCTCTTTCGAAGAGACTCCTCCATTTGACCGTAACAATATCATCTTCAAATTTTGCCTGAACAAAACGATAATCAGTCGCAGGGAAAAGATTTTGTGTGTACGAATCCGGGTGCCATTTTCGATTAATCTGAATAAAAACCACAGCCGGATCATAGCGATTGCGGACAGATCCCCACACAGGCTCAGTCTCTTCGGGAATCATCACCCGAAACATCTGTCCCGAAGGGCCAGGCAAAGAATCCATCGCCGGAAGAAAATCGACGGGGCCTTTGGGCGCAAAATAAAACGCATCAACCAGATTCAACCGCCCATCAAGTAAAATAGCAAAATCACCTTCTTTCTGCGGGTCGGGATTTCGTTCCTGATAGTAATCTTCCATATTCAAAAACTCCTTATCCAACTCCCCTCCTGCATCGTTGGCAATCTTCCCCAAACGCAATGAAAGCATGGGCCCGACATAGGTCCCGGGAGAAAACTTCATTACATAATGGCGGGTTATGAGAATGTAACCCGAAATATCAATATAGTTTCTGGATTCATTAAAAAGCTCAATCCGGTGATTGTGGTTTTTCAACTGTGAATTGAGAGGATCACCGGGGACAAATTTGGAAATATAGAGTTGACTGAAAATAATTCCCCGAAGGAAAATCAGGCAAATAACCAAAGCTATTAACCTGGTAAGGTTCGAATTGAGGAAGTATTTACTTGTCATTTGCATTAAGATTCTACTACCACAATATATCGATTTTTCTTTCCTTTTTGAATTTGAAAATAAGAATCATGAAAAAGGTCGTCTTTTTTCACCTCAGCCGTAGAATCGGTAAAAGCCTGATTATTGAGTTTTACTGATTTATCTTTTTCAATTGCCCTGCGGGCTTCTCCTTTAGAACTGGCAATATCCAATTCAACCATAAGATCCAGTATTCCAATTCCGTCTCCCATTTTTTCAGCAGGAATTCTTTTTATATCTCGGGAAGCCAGAGAAATCTCTTCCCATTCCTCGGCAGAAAGATCTGCCAGAGATTCGTAATCCGTATTCTGGCTGTAAAAGAATGAAGTCAGTTTGCGGGCACTTTTTAATCCCTTTTCACCATGGACACGAAGCGTTACATCTTCGGCCAGGGCCTTCTGAAGATTTTTCTGCCACTCGTTTCCAGTATGCTCTGCAACCAGTGCTTCAATTTCTTCTTTCGTTTTGAGGGTAAATATTTTGATATACCTCTCCGCATCAATATCTGAAAGGTTCACCCAGTACTGGTAAAACTGATAAGGGGAAGTACGCTTGGGGTCCAGCCACACACTTTGTCCTCCTGCGGTTTTGCCCATCTTTTTCCCGTCAGCATTGGTAATCAGGGGGCAAACTACGGCATAAGCCTTTGCTTCACTTCCCAGTTTTCGGCGAATCAGCTCCAGACCTGTGGTAATATTTCCCCACTGATCTGACCCACCTACCTGAATTTTTACATCGTGATTTTTGTAGAGATGATAGAAATCATAGCCCTGCAATAACTGGTAAGCAAACTCAGTGTAAGAAATACCCGAATCACCCTGAAGTCTTTTTTTCACAGACTCCTTACTCATCATATAATTGATGGTCAGATGTTTACCGGCATCACGAAGAAATTCGAGAAATGAAATATTCTTAAACCAGTCATAATTATTTACCATTTGCGCAGGATTGTCCTTCGCTTCAAAGTCAAGGAAATGTTCGAGTTGTTTTCGGATACAGGCCACATTATGCTCGATTTGTTCGACCGACAACAGTTGTCTCTCCTGATCTTTTCCAGAGGGATCACCTACCATTCCGGTAGCACCACCGACCAGAGCAAAAGGCGTATGCCCGGCCCGCTGAAGATGTACCAAAAGCATCACAGACACCAAATTACCGATATGCATCGAATCCGAGGTAGGGTCGACGCCAAGATAACCTGCAACCTTATTCTCGTTTAAAAAGTCTTCTGTTCCGGGGATTTCCTGGAAAAGGAGCCCCCTCCATCTTAGTTCTTCAATAAAATTCATCTCTATTTTGGGAAATCTAAATTTAAGCGCAATTTAGCCCGCAAATTCCAATCGGTCAATATTGTTTGGGAGGGATTTGCAAAATACGAGATTTAATTTTATCTCGTTTTTTCTTTAACTTGGTAGAAATTGCCTATATTGAATTATTACTAGAACTATTGCTAAAAACTAAGTCTGAAACATACACGAATCATTCATACCTGTAATTCCATGAATAAATCCATCATTCACCTACTATTATTAGCATTGTTATTGTCGATGCTGCCAGCTGTGGTACAGGCTCAGGGCCCCGGTAGAAGAGCGTATCTGGCCGCAGAGAATTTCCGAAAGCAGAATAAATGCGAGGATGCTATCGCTCAATACAATGAGGCGATCACACTTGAACCCACGAATTTTAAGTATTATTTCCAGAAGGGTAAGTGCGAGTATAAACTAAAGGATTATGAATCTGCCAAAGAATCTTTTAAAAATACAGTCTCTTATAAGAAAGATTTCACTGCCGGATATTCATTACTGGCCAAACTTTATAAAAATGAGAAGGATTACGATAATGCCATCTATTATTATGAGGAAGCAACCAGATATGAAAATAATGCCACACGGAAAGTTCAGTACCAATTACTTTTGGTAAACCTTCTGCTGAAGGAAAATCGTCCCTATGATGCACAAAAACATATTAATGACGCAGCTGCCCTGGATCCTGACAATCCCAATATTCTTTATTATAAAGCCGAAATTGCGGCTGATGAAGGCCGATGGGAAGAGGCCCGCAGAGACTATGAAAGAGCTCTGGATTCTGACAGATTAAAAAATGCGCCTCCCGCACAAAAGGCTAAATATTATTATGGCCATGGGCTTGCCTTGTCTAATTTAGGAGATAACGCAGGAGCAAAAAAAAGCTGGGAAAAAGCCAATTTCGGCCCATATAAGCGTCTGATTTCCCAGCAAATGCTCAAAACAAATCACGTTTATTATTATAAAATTGCGGTCAGTTATTATCTCAATGGCGAATATGACCAAAGTGAGCAATACCTCCAAAAAGCGCTTGATATACAGAAGGATTTTTCCAGTGCATTTGTCCTAAAAGGAAAAATAGAAGGAAAAAAAGGAAACATCAATCGGGCGATTGATCATTACCAAAGGGCGATTGATTTTGAACAAAGCCCTGAGAAAAAAGCGAAAATGTATCGTTTAGTTGCCAACCTTCAGTTAAATAATAATGATAGTTATAATGCCCTCAGTTCTATCGAAAAAGGCATTCAGGCCAGTCCTACAAGTGCTGGTAGTCTTTATTATCTGAAGGCAAAAGCTGAATATGACTCAGGTCGTTATAACGATGCAATCCGTACGCTGGAAACTCTTTTGAGTGCTGGTGTAGACACCAAATCAAAAGCCAAATACAACTTTATTCTGGGGATGGCTGCCAAAAAAGCTGGCGATTATGAAAAAGCTCGCGATGCTTTTAAAAACTCTATGTATGGGCCTTATAAGCCTGCTGCCCAAATTGAACTGGAGTCTTTGACTGAGAAGAGATAAAAATTTTTCAGATAGATAAAAATTTAGCCATCCCTGGGGATGGCTTTTTTTTTGTGCCGCATTAAAATGCTAACGATTCCCCATATCTTTTTGAATTTTAATATTTTTTTTGAAAAGTCATCCTTTTTAGCGTCAAGATCGTCAGGAGACCCCCGATCGCTTCGCGTCGGGGGTGACAGGCACGCATCCAGGATGTACACGCCGAAATGTTCGGCGTGCCTCCCTCAAAGCGCATGCTTTGTCACCCCC
>JAGQVA010000311.1 GCA_020438265.1 Bacteroidota bacterium | reverse complement strand
AATACTATTTCAGCAATTGCTCCTGTAAATGGTCAGATTTTAAAGTGGAATGGTACGCAGTGGGATTTATCTTCTGATGATAATAATACTTATGCCGCAGGTGTGGGCCTTTCGCTTACAGGTAATGTTTTTGCTAACACTGGCGATACAGATGGTTCTGATGATGTAAATATTGGTTCTACTGCGGGTGGTGATCTGGCCGGAACGTATCCAAACCCTCAGGTAGATGGCCTTCAGGGAAATCCTGTTTCTTCCAATGCACCTGTAAATGGTGAGGTGTTGAAGTGGAACGGCACGGAATGGGCCCCTGGTTCTGATGATGGTACAACTTATACAGGAGGTACGGGAATCAGTATTAGCGGAACTGTTATTACCAACCTGGGTGATACTGACCCCGGGGATGATATTACCAATACCACTTCAGCTGGTGGTGATTTGAATGGAACCTATCCTAACCCTACAGTAGATGGATTACAGGGTAATCCGGTTTCTTCTACTGCTCCTACTGTTGCAGGACAGGTATTGGAATGGAGTGGCACAGAATGGGTTCCTGGTACAGATGATAATACGACCTATACCGCAGGAACAGGCTTGAGTCTTACCGGAACTGTATTTGCCAATACGGGCGACACCGACGCTTCTGATGATGTGACTACCAGCTCATTAGCTGGCGGTGATGCCACTGGAAACTTTTCTGCCCTGACAGTTACAGGTATCCAGGGCAATCCTGTCTCTTCAGTAGCGCCTACCATTGCCGGACAAATTCTCAAATGGGACGGATTCCAGTGGACTGTAGGTACAGATAATGGAGCCAATTATGTGGCTGGTTCAGGTATTGGAATCTCCGGTAACATCATTTCTAATCTTGGTGATACTGATGGTTCAGATGATATTACCAATTCAACCACGGCTGGTGGAGATTTAAGTGGAACCTATCCCAATCCTACTGTTGATGGGCTTCAGGGAAGCCCTGTCTCTGCAGTTGCGCCTACATCTGTGGGACAAGTGCTTAAGTGGGATGGCGGCCAGTGGGCTCCTGGTACAGATGCCGGAACAACTTATACAGGAGGTGCCGGAATTAATGTAACCGGTACTGTTATTTCCAATACAGGAGATCTGGATGGCTCTGATGATATTACCAATATTTCTGTCGCTGGTGGCGATGTCAGTGGTGTTTTCTCAAACCTGACTGTTACAGACCTTCAAAATGTACCCGTTTCTTCATCTGCTCCGACAGTAATCGGACAGGTTCTGAAATGGAATGGTGCCAGCTGGGCTCCTGGTTCTGATGACGGTGCCAATTATACAGGCGGAACAGGTATCAGTATCGCTGGAACTGTAATCAACAACACAGGTGATACAGATCCTTCCAATGATATAACCAATACAACCATTGCCGGTGGTGATCTGGGAGGTGTGTATCCCAACCCGACTGTTGATGGACTACAGGGGAATCCTGTTTCCAATTCAATTCCGGTTTCTGGTCAGGTTCTGAAATGGAATGGTCTTCAGTGGACTCCTTCGGCTGACAATAATGATACATACACAGCTGGTACAGGTATTAGCATCGTAGGTAATGTGATTAATAACCTGGGAGACCCTGATGCTTCCAACGATATCACCAATACTACTTTAGCAGGTGGTGATTTGAATGGAACCTATCCCAACCCTACGGTTGATGGCCTTCAGGGAAATCCCGTTTCATTGACTGCACCTACCACGATTGGTCAGGTACTCGCATGGGATGGCACACAGTGGGGACCAGGTACTGATAATGTAAATGACCTGGATGCCGATCCTACGAATGAAATCCAGACACTTTCTGTTTCCGGTTCATCTCTTACCCTTTCAAATGGTGGAGGCACGGTACCTTATCCGCCTACGTATACAGCAGGAACGGGTATTGCATTATCTGGAACGACAATCATCAATATTGGTGATACTGACGCTTCCAATGATATTACCAATACGACTTCAGCCGGAGGGGATTTAAATGGTACCTATCCCAATCCAACGGTTGATGGATTACAAGGCAATCCGGTTTCTTCCACTGCACCTACCGTTGTCGGACAGGTACTGGAATGGGATGGTACGCAATGGGCACCTGGTACCGATGATGGAGTTCTCTACGGTGCTGGTACAGGAATTAATATTGCCGGAAATATCATTACCAACACGGGTGATACCTCCAATACGAATGAAATTCAGACACTTTCTATCTCGGGAACGACTATATCCCTTTCCAATGGAGGTAGCAGCATCACTTTACCCTATACAGCCGGGCCTGGAATTGGAATTAGTGGCGTATTCATCTCTAACACGGGTGATACGAATGCCGCTGATGATATTACTAATACTACCGTTGCAGGAGGTGATTTAGGTGGAACCTACCCCAACCCGACAGTAGATGGTTTACAGGGATTCCCTGTATCTGCAACCGCTCCGACCTCTGTTGGTCAGGTACTGACCTGGGATGGTGCAAGCTGGACTCCGGAAGATGATAATGATGCTTTTACTGCTGGTGCCGGAATTGATATTACCGGTACAGTAATAACCAATATTGGAGATACTGATTCTACGAATGACATTACCAATACTACTACTGCGGGTGGTGATTTGAACGGAATTTATCCCAACCCAACTGTAGATGGATTACAGGGAGTTCCTGTTTCTGCAACTGCACCAACAGTAATTGGTCAGGTATTGAGTTGGAACGGCGCAAGCTGGGCACCTGGTACAGATAATAACACAACCTATACTGCCGGAGCAGGGATTGACATTACAGGAACGGTTGTGTCCAATATTGGCGATACCGATTCCACTAATGATATTACCAATACAACTGTTGCTGGTGGTGATTTAAGTGGTATTTATCCCAATCCAACTGTAGCAGCATTACAAGGAACTTCTGTATCTTCAACCGGGCCTACTGTTTCCGGTCAGGTATTAAAATATAATGGTACCGAATGGGCTCCTGCTGCTGATAGTGTAACAACCTATACTGCTGGTGCGGGGATTGATATCGCTGGCAATGTTGTGTCCAATATTGGCGATACCGATTCCACCAATGATATTACCAATACTACCGCTGCCGGTGGGGATCTGGGCGGAACCTATCCAAATCCGACTGTGGCTGGAATTCAGGGAGTTGCTGTTTCTGCTGCTACTCCTCAAAATGCAGAGTATTTGCGCTATAATGGATCAACCTGGGTTTCTGATAGTATTTTCTCTTCTGATATTAAGGTGAATGGTGATCTTTTACCGCTTGACAATACCTATAATTTAGGTGGAGCGGCCAATCGATGGGTGGAAGTATTTGCCTTTAATGGAACCATTAATACTTCTGATATTCGGGAGAAAAAGGATATCACTGACATTCATTACGGATTAGATGAAATTATGAAACTCCGTCCGGTTTCTTTCAACTGGATCAAACGCCCTGAACTGGGTACCAAACTGGGACTGATTGCTCAGGAGGTAAAACCCGTGATTAGTGAAGTGGTCAAAACCAATCAGATTGTATTGAATCCGGAGACGGGTAAGATGGAAAGCGTGGAAATGGATCGGTTTGGTATCAACTATACAGATTTGATTCCGGTGATTGTCAAAGGAATGCAGGAGCAGCAAGAGATTGTCAACTCACAAAATGACCTCATTGAAAAACAGCAGTCAGCAATAGAGAAACTGGAAGCCAGAATTAAACAACTGGAAGAAAAACTGAAATAAAATGATAACCAGAGTCACATTTTTATTGTCTTTTTTGCTCACGAGTATTGCCGGTTTTAGTCAGCTTTCGCTGGACCGTCAGGTGATCGCTACTTTGGGGCATTATGAAAAAGTGGGAAGTCTGGAACTTTCCTATACTTCCGGAGAACTGGCGATTGAGACTGCTATCACAACCAACGGGATGTTGATTCTTACACAAGGATTCCAGCAACCTGATACAGCAGGTTCTTTTGTAGGAATTGATCCACCGGTTGCTTTTCCGGTGGAGTATTCTATCTTTCCTAATCCAACCTCAGGCGTATTACAAGTCGAGCTTGTTTCGGATAAACCCGCTGTGGTAATGATGGATGTATATGACTTACGGGGACGAAAAACCATCGTCCCCGTTCAAATCCTCAGATTTACAGGAACAAAAAGTACAGTTTTTAATCTTGAAATACTTTCTGATGGTTTTTATCTGTTTAATTTTAGGGATCAAAAAGGAAAACTGTTAAAAACAGAAAAAGTACAGAAAATACATTAGACTTAATTTATTTACTCTCACATGACTCAAAAAAATATTGTTCTGATTATCCTTATTATCATGGGAGCCTTCACCCTGAAGGCCCAGGAGATTTATGGGACATCTGATTCTCTGAAAATGGATTTTGGTTATCCTACGATCGAACTAATTGATGATATTCAGTTTTTGGATGAGAATGATAATAACCATATTGATCCGGGAGAAACGATAAGTATTAGCTTTACGATTGAAAATAAGGGAAAATATATCGCGAAGTCTCTGTCGATTCATCCCCAGGAATACAATAATATTGCAGGTCTGGAATTTACCGAATCCGTTGACGTGGGAGATCTCGCTCCCGGTGAAAACAGATTGATTCAGGTTGGGATTGCTTCTTCAGACGATTTACCGCAAGGAACGGCCAGTTTTATTTTTAAAGTTCATGAAAATGGACAATACGATGATATTTCTGTAATTTACGCAGTTGGAACGGGGAAAAAAGAATAACCTACCAGCTGTGAATATGAAAAAATCAGACCTGGCATTAAGCAGAGCACGTGAAGCTCGGGCCGCAATCGAAAGATTATATATCGAAATGCGGCATTTATTTAATCATGGAAATTATATGAACCCCGGGTCTAAGGGGGAAGTTCTGACAGATGCTTTGCTTACCCTTAGCCCTGAGATCTACGGTTCCATGGGGGATGCCAATAAGGTCGAACTGGAAGGACTCTTATATGTCATTGACCGTCTTCCACGAGGAATTGAAGAGTGCCGCCTGATTAAATTGATTTCCGAAGAAGGTTTTGGAAAAAGTGATTTTGACGTGATTGTCCCTGCCGCACGAAGGAGAAATTGTTATAGGATTGATAAGGATCAAATGTTTATTGAGGTGACCAGAGGGCGAAGTGAAATTTACGATATCCTCACACATTTGACTTTTCTCTATATGGAGGCAGAAAAAATCAGCGCTCATGCAATGGCCGATGATGGGAAACCCTGCCTGGAATGGAATAAACTCTCCGAAATTGTCGAGGAAGGAATCGAAATCAATGAAAAAAATAAGGAACTCGCGATTACCTATCTGAGTTCCTTGCTGGGGCGCACCTTTGAGGAAACCCGCGTGGCGACTGAAAGGATGAATCTTCACTTCCGAACCAATAACGGCCTTTTTCATGTGGTTTACTGGTTGGGAAAAATTTCTATGAATACCGGGCCTGGTTGTTTAAGAAGAGAAATTACTTTTTCTCCTACTTTAAGAGAAAGGATCGGACATCATATTTATGGAGAAAAGTGGGCTGAGAAAATTAAATCATTTCTTAAAACCAAAAAACTGTTTGACCGGCCTATTCACATTATTAGTGCCAATCCCCACAGTGTCCTTAATAGTATTTTTGCATGGCCGGTGTTAAAAAAACACTTTGGAAACGATCAAAGTATCGAACAACTGGCTTTATTGTTAAGCAATCCTCAGAAAGGAGATTTAAGGGAAAAGGTTGAGAATTATGCCCTGGATTGTGGAATGTATGAGTTGGATGATCCCTCCGGCACAAATATATCTGTTCAAATTTTTGATTCTTCTCAATTTGATCTCAATGAATTGTCTCCTGAATTAAGCGTCAATAAAACCTACCTCGAAAAAGAAAAACCCGTGTTGATTGTCATGGATTATGCCTTTGGGGAACAGGCTTATGAAACCATGGATGAGTTACTGAAACCCTATGAAGAGGGAAATCAATCACGGTCGATGAATGTTGAATCTATTTCAATCATGGGCAAAGCCGGGATTTTAACCGGGGGGAAGGGGGACATTATGATTCCTACAGCCCATATTTTTGAGGGTACAGCTGATAATTATCCCTTTGAGAATGATTTTGAAAAAGAAGACTTTACAGATTGTGGCGTAGGGGTTTGCGAAGGTCCTATGATCACCGTTTTGGGAACTTCCTTGCAAAATCGCTATGTGCTGGAATATTTTAAGAATTCTTCCTGGAAAGCCATTGGCCTGGAAATGGAAGGAGCCCATTACCAAAAAGCCATACAGGCAGCAGCTTTCATTCGCAAAAACATCAGCCGTAAATTAACGCTCCGGTATGCCTATTATGCATCAGATAATCCGCTGGAGTCGGGAAGTACGCTGGCTTCTGGTAGTTTGGGCGAAGTCGGGGTGAAACCTACATACTTAATTACCCAAAGAATTCTTGACCGAATTTTTAGCTCCAAGCAGCCGGAGGAAAACCATACAGCAGGCAATAATGGTACAGTTAAAAAGAAGAAGAAGAAAATCAAATAGCCAGTAAAGCTTCGATAATAGCATCTCTTT
>JAGQVA010000310.1 GCA_020438265.1 Bacteroidota bacterium | reverse complement strand
GTATTTCCTTTGGTTTAATAGCGAATCATCGTGGTTGAGCGTCTCCAGACCCAAATACCGAAAACCCTGATCGTAGAGAGGTTGTAACAAAGAAGTTGTAAAAACGCGATGAAGCGGTTGGTGATGTGCTTCGTTGATCATCACTACTTTTTGACCAGAAGCCTGCTCAATAATATATTCAAGAGCGTTTTGAGGCTGATAATTTTGAAGAAAAGCAAGACTATCTTCAGAACTTAACCTTTTGCGGGGACCACGGTCTTTATCCCAGGTTTCGGCCATTTTTTGATAATCTCCGATATAGGAATACTCCCAGGCTGCGAGTTGATAGATCCAGGGTTGATCGCTTTCTTCTATCATTTTCGCAATTTGCTTAGAGGTTTTGTAAGGGACCGAAAGGCTTATGGATTCGCAGATGGGATCGTTTTTGCAGGAGAGGAAAACGGGGAAAATCAAAAGGAAAATATATGGTTTCATAATTTAAATTGAATATGGTTAATATGGCAGGGGCTATTGTGTAGGGGCAAGGCATGCCTTGCTACACTACATTATCATAACCAAATAAATCCATTTTATATATTTCCTCAAAGATGTTCCAATATCTCCTTTTCAAGAATTGACTGAAAACCCTTTGGGCTGGCATTCTCAATCTCAACTTTTTCACATCCACAAAACCGGGCAAAACTGATAATATTCTTTGCCAAAGGTGTTTTGATCGATTCCCAGTCAACCTCTTTTTCAAGGTAAAGGTGAATGACTTTAAATAGGCCGGACTTACGATCGGCCTTCGGATCAAGTCTTCCAATGATTTCATTTCCCCAGAGAATAGGCAGACAATAATAGCCAAATTTCCTTTTCGCCTGAGGCACATATACCTCAATCTGATAATCAAAATCAAAAATCTGGCTCAGTCTTTTCCGTTGAATGACCAGATTGTCAAAAGGGTTGATAAGGTGGATCTGTTTTGTCCCGATGCGTGAAGGAAGGTTTTCAAGCAGATGTGGAAAAGTATAATAAACCGGTTGATCCAGGCCTTTGATGGTTAGTGGTTGAATTTCTCCATTTTCGGTCATGTCCTTCAGCGCCTTTTTGATCGCTGGTTTGACCCCTTTTCGGAGGTAGGAAATTTCTGTATCTGCTTTGAGGCCGTGTGCGTGTATTCCGATTTCGATCAGATGACGGGCCATTTCTTTCGCATCAGGAACGGAAGTATCTATATCAGAAGGAATGACATTTTCAGGCAGGTCGTAGACTTTCTGAAACTTTCTTCTTTCGGTTATCATGAGTTTTCCTTCCTGGAATAATTGTTCCAAAGCAATTTTTGCTGGTTTATAAGATCCCCAACCTGTCTCAACATTATCTTTCGCCTCGAAGTCTTTGGATTGAAGTGGTCCTTCTGCCTTGATCCGGTCAATGACGTATTTCATGACCTTATCATTTTTTTCAAACCAGTGTTTTTGGCCGTTGCGGATTGCTTTTTTTCGGAAGAGACTAAAGCGATAATCCCGCATGGGTAAATAGGCCGCAGCATGACTCCAATATTCAAAGACGGTCCGGTCTTTCGCCTGAAGTTTAAGTAACATTTCGGGCTGGTAATCCGGAACCCTGGTCCAGATAGTATGATGATGCGCTCGCATGGCTATCGAAATCGTGTCTATCTGAACATAGCTGATTTGTTGTATGGCCTCAAGAACTCCCTGTTCGCGTTTTGCAAATGGTTTTTTGGAAAGCAGGCCCTGACTAAACAAAGCCAGATTTCTCGCCTGAACAGGAGATATTTCTATTGGTTTCATTTCTGTCTTTTCGTTGGAGAATTTTTGCGCCAGGTTTTCCAGTAAGTCTCCAGGTTTTTGACGAAATCGGCGGGTTTGGTCCTGTAAATTTTGGTTCCCAAAAGAAAAATATCTTCCTGTAGGGATTTCCTGTATTGTTTGATTCGGTTTTCCATTTTGACTTTTTCGACTGTGTCAGGAAATTGAATGAGATCGTCTTCAATTGCTTCCTGAAAAACTGCAAGATCGTGGTCCGTACCGAGAAGTTTGGCCAGTTGATCCAATTCTAAAGCCATTGCATCCATCATGGTAGGCCAGGTATTGCGCAGCAAAAGCATCATATACCAGAGATATTTGACCAGCTTTCGCCAAAGGTGGAGGTTTTCAACCGATGGATTTTCGATAGCTCTTTTCATGGCTTTATATCCACGCCGGTAAATTCTGCCAATACTTTTTTTGATGGTTTGAAAAGAATCTTTTTTTAAACGAAGCGTCTTTAGTCGTTTTTTTCCTTCTGCTACGAGTTTGGCAACACGATTGACTGTGTCAGTATTGGAAAGAATTTCATTCTCAATTTCATCGCGATTATGTTCCAGATTGGTTTGAATGGATTGAATGAGTTCTTCATCTATTTCATCGTGATATTTATTGCGGATCTCTTCGAGGGTTTCAATCAAAGCTGTGGCATCGCGAAGGGAGGAAATTTGCCTTCCTGCATCGCGAAACCAAACATTTTCATACTGGTAATTTTCTTTCCCAATCTGATCTCTTACCATCCTCAAAATTGCCCGGATTTTCTTGAAAGACTTTCGAGCCTCATGAACACCTTCGTGCTGGTTTTCTGATTCAAGGGAATTAATAGCCCAGTCAAGTTCGGTGTGGAGGATACGACTAATTCCGGAAGGTAAGGGTTCCTGGTTTTCTATCTGGAAGCTCATGAAAATATATTCTGGGTTTTATTGGGAAATGAAATTAAGAAACTAACGTAACTTTTTCCCAAGTACCTGAATGAAAAAGTCCCATTTCTTCTCCTACTGTCATAAGTTTTTTTACAGCGTTGATGCCTTCATGTCCTAATGACAGGGAAAACTGATTGACATACAATTCAATGTGGGATTTCATGACCGCTGTATCCATTTCCTGTGCATGTTGAGCAACATAAGCGTGAGACGCGTCGGGATACGAAAATGCATATTTCACACTTTTAAAAAGCTGCGTTTGCAATTTGCGAATAACTTCTTCGCCAAGACTTTTTCGGGCTACAATAGCTCCCAGTGGAATAGGATGGCCTGTTTTTCCTTCCCAGTATTCTCCCAAATCCTGAATCAATTGTAATCCATGATCCTGATAGGTAAACCGGTTTTCGTGAATAATGACCCCGGCAGCAACTTCCCCACTTTCGATGGCTGGCATAATCTCATGGAAAATATATTCCTTCTTATTTGAAATTTCCGGAGCAAAATAGCCCAATAGTAAATGAGCTGTTGTATTTTTACCAGGAATTGCCACTGGCAAATTCTTTTCTACTATTTCAGAGACAGAAATCGGATCTTTGGAGATCAGCAATGGGCCGCAATTATGCCCCAGGGCACTTCCCGAATCGAGAAGCTGGTAACGATCTAAAATCTGGCCATAGGTATTATAGGAGATTTTGATCATATCAAGCTCCTCATTCTGTGCCATCTGATTGAGGTGAAAAATATCTGCGAGATGGACCTCGTAGGTAATTCCTTCGGTGTCGATGCGGTTATGTATCAGTGCATCAAACATAAAGGTGTCGTTGGGACAGGTACTAAAACCAAGTTTTATTTTCATACTGGAAAATTACACAATTTTATATGTTTAGACGAAAGCTTTTGATTGGCATTTCTGTTTTATTGGGATTATTTCTCATTGCCCACGTTTATAATTTAGACCTTATGCATAAAGAAAACCCGCGAGACTTTCCTTTGGTTATTGCCCATCGTGGTGCTTCCGGAGTTGCTCCGGAAAATACTTTGTCCGCAATAAAAAAAGCCCTTGAAATGAAAGTCGATATGGTTGAAGTCGATGTTCATTTATCCAAAGATGGTGAAGTCATCGTGATTCACGATGCGACCTTTGATCGCACTACTAATGGAACTGGTGCCGTAAAAGACAAGTTGCTCGCGGAAATTAAGACCCTGGATGCAGGTTCCTGGAAAGATCCTCAATTTGTGAATGAGCCAGTGCCAACCCTCTCTGATGTAATGGAAAAGATCAATGGTCAGGCCATTGCTTTAATAGAAATCAAGCAGGGAGAAGAGGGCCGCTATCCTGGATTGGAGCAAAAAGTCATTGAAATCATCGATCAGTTTGACGCCCGATCATGGAGTATTATCCAGAGTTTTGAAACAGAGACAGTGGCAGAAGCCATTCGTTTGGGAGGGGGAATAGAAGTTCAAAAACTGATTTCAGGTACTTTACCTACCCTGCCTTTTCATGTAGACAAAGGTTTTGTGTGGGGAAGCCCGTTGGGGTATGAAAATATCGCAGCAATTAATCCTCATTTCAAGTCACTCACGCCACGATTTGTGAATCAGGTACATGAAAAAGGACTGAAAGTATTTACCTGGACCGTGAATGAGAAGGAGGAAATGGAAGAGGTGATTGGATTGGGTGTGGATGGGATTATTACGAATTATCCGGATCGGTTGATTGGGATAAGAGATGGGAAGTAATGTATAAATTATGTGAATCAAAGGTTGAAACTCTCTTAAAGGCTCTGTTAAGAGCCAAACGTGGGTAGAGACACAGGCATTTCTCCCCCGCCTCCCGATTTTTGCGCCGCGACGGCGCAAAAATCGGGGATAAAGAAAGGAAAATGTTCATTTTCTACCCACATTTGAGACCTAACGGCCTCTAACCTGGCCTCTAAGCTGACGTTTTTACCCTTGATTCACATTAATTCTATAAAATGGGTCCAGCACAATTAGTGAATCGGTGATTCACTAATTTCCAAGTAACACAAATAAAACTTACGCATATAGATGACATGGCTTCTACTAAAACCCTTTCCATAAGCTATAGTAAGGTCTTTGGATAATCTATTTAGTAGCTGGGAGCCGTATGCTGCTTTTTCCTTGCCTTCTTGCTCGTATTCAACGATATATTTTCCTACTGCCCAATAAGTATGAACTAATACATTATTAACTTGTCGATTTGCTTCAGCTCTTCCTTTTTCTAGTAGTGTTCCTATATCTTTTAGGAGTTTTTTATAATTATTCTGGAATAATTCCGGATTGCTCATCTTTGCCGCCTTTCTTCGAATATACTTAATAAAGTTGTTAATGACAGACTCTATTGTTTAATTCTTATCTGTTTCTCTCTTCTAAAAAAGAAGTTAGGAAGAAAAAATGTCCAGCCTTAAACAAGACCGGACAAATTCTTTTATTGCTACTTTGGTGTTCTTTTATTCTAATAAAATCTCAATCCAGCGCATCATAAACCACAACCCGTTCCCAAAGGTGTGAGCAGTTATTTATAAACACATGGTGATCCGGATGGTCCTGATAAATATCCTGATCCGCAGCACTGTCAAAAAAACAAAGCAGCGAAAAATCAAAGCTGTCATCTACGACATCTCTCGGAGAAGGGACTGCTTCTCCAATATGACTTTGACGGATCAAATCGATTTGGACTAGTTCCTGAAGTCCGGCTCTGAGGGCTTCTTTATTGGCACCTGGCTTCAGCCAGAAAAAGACGTGGTGTACAAACATGATATGGTTTAGTTTTTATGATTATTTACAGATAACTCTCTGGCTATTTGTGCTGCCAATCGGGCATTATTTTCAACCAGTTTAATATTGGAAAAAAGACTTTTTCCTTCGGTAAGTTCGACAATTTTTTTCAGGAGAAAAGGCGTTACTTCTTTTCCCGTGATTTGTTGAGCTTCAGCATCAGCGAGTGCTTCTCTAATTGCCTTGTCAATGATCTTTTTATCCATTGAATATTCCGCCGGAATAGGGTTCGCAATGAGAAATCCCGCTTTGAGTCCCAACGATTCCTGTGCTTGTATAGTAGCTGCAATTTCCCCCGGAGTATCAAGCTGATAGGGAGCCGGGTAACCACTTTCACGAGTATAAAAAGCAGGAAACTGATCCGTTCCAACTCCAATAACAGCGACTCCCATCGTTTCCAGATATTCCAATGTCAAAGGAATGTCGAGAATGGATTTTATTCCTGCCGAGACTACCGCGACAGGCGTATTGGCCAATTCCTGCAAATCCGCCGAAATATCAAAAGTATCCTGTCCTTTGCGATGAACGCCGCCGATTCCTCCGGTAGCGAAAATTTTGATTCCGGCCAGATTTGCGCAAATCATCGTTGCAGCGACCGTAGTGGCAGCGCTTTTTTTCTGGGCAATGATAATGGCCATATCCCGACGACTTGCTTTGAGAATTCCTTTTTCCTTAGCCATAAAAAGCAGATCTTCTTCGGAAAGACCAACTTTGATTCTGCCTTTGATTACGGCCATAGTCGCGGGAATAGCTCCTTCTTTTCTCACGACGGCTTCAACTCCTTTTGCCGTTTCCAGATTTTGCGGATAGGGCATGCCGTGAGAGATAATGGTAGATTCCAGCGCAACGACGGGTTGGTGGTTATCTAAAGCCGATTGGACTTCGGGGGAAATATCGAGATAGGGATTGAATGATTGCAAGATGGACTTTTTTTGGTTTTATTTAGAACCCTCCCCTAAATCCCCTCCCTCAAGAAGGAGGGGACCTGATCTTTCCTATTTCTGCTGAAATATTATAATTGTATTTCT
>JAGQVA010000309.1 GCA_020438265.1 Bacteroidota bacterium | reverse complement strand
CGGATATCTCAGACTTCTCACATCAACCCCATATTTTTCGTGATAATAGGCACACCAGCGTTCCCCTGCCAATTTACTAATTCCATAAACGGTATTGGGGTCCATATAACAGTTTTGGGGAGTATTGTCTTTAGGAGAATTGGGACCAAAAACTGCGATAGAACTGGGCCAGAATACTTTATAAACAGGCGTTTCTTTAGCTACATCCAAAGTATTCAACAGGCTGGTCATATTTATTTCCCATGCTAAAGAGGGGTTTTGTTCTCCTTTAGCAGACAAAATCGCCGCCAGATTATATATAATTCCGATCTTGTGTTTATGAACAAACTCTTCCAGGTCTGCTTTATTTAATACATCAAGAATGAAGAAATGATCTTGTTTGATACGAGGCTCACGAATATCTGTCGCAATAACCCGATCAGGGCCGTATTTTTCTTTTAATGCGCTTGTGAGCTCACTCCCAATTTGCCCCAGGGCACCAATAACCAAAATTCGATGATAATCTTTATTCGTAGCCATGATTTGTCAGCATGAAGTTCAGGATAAATTTGACAAGTTAAATCTAAAAAAACCTAAATGTCAAATAGGAATTTATGCCAGGTTTAACTCAAAAGCCAAACTTAGGTTTCAGATTTTGAGGAATTATATTATTCAATAAATATTATTGAAATTAGTGTAAGGCGGGAATTGGAAATTTGCGATTTTATTATTGTAGATTTCTGGGAATAGAAACAAAAAAAGTGGAGCCTTTTCCGGGAGTTGATTCCACCCAAATTTTCCCCTGATGATTTTCTGCGACTTTTTTACAAATGGCCAGACCAATACCCGTTCCCTCATATTGTTCTCGTTGATGAAGGCGCTGAAAAATGGAGAATATTTTTTCCTGATAGTTTTTATCTATACCAATGCCATTATCAGAAACCATAAATACAACTTCATCCTCGGTTTCTTTGCTGTCAATGGATATTTCAGGAGCCTTATCTCCTCTGAACTTCAGGGCATTGGCAATCAGATTCAGGAACAATTGGGCCATCTGAGTAGGCCGGGCTTTTATACGAGGCAGCCAGTTGACATTGATGCTGGCTTTGGTTTCTTCAATTGTTGGTTTAAGCGTATCCAGAGAACCCTGGACGACTTCTTCAATATCTGTAAGTTTAAATGGCTGGGTATCTTCATCAAGCCCCGCATAAATCATAAGGTCTTTGAGGAGTTCATCCATGCGTTTTACGCCCTCTTCAACAAAACCCATATATGAATGCGCTTTCTCGTCAAAAAGGTCATGGTAACGGCGTTTTAACAATCCGGTGTAAGAACCAATCATCCTCAACGGTTCTTTCAAATCGTGGGAAGCTACGTAGGCAAATTGTTCGAGTTCTTCATTCGTCCGGGCCAATTCCTCATTTTTCGTATTGAGCATTTCATTGGCTCTCGCCTGTATTCGGTAACGGCTATACATGACCAAAGCAAGCAATAATAACAGGATACTTAGAATGATAGAACCATAAGTATAAATCCGATTCGTTTCGGCTCTGACCGCCTCGCGTTTTTCATCTTCCATCTTTCGGATTTCATAGATTGCGGTTAGCTGCGCGATTTGTTTTAACACATCTTCATTAAAGATGGAGTCCTGGAGCCGACTGTGCTCTTTTTGGTATTGGAATGCATCACGTAAATTATTAGCCCTGAAATTTACATCGGCCAGTTTCAATAATATATCGTCAGTCGTACGGCTCATTCCGAAATTATCGATTTCAGCGAGTGCGGTATTTAACGTTTCTAACGCATTATCATATTCTCCCTGATCACTTTGTAATTGCCCCAAGCTGATGAGTCCCCCAACTTCTCCCATTTTATATCCCAATTCCCGATGCAGCTCAAGACCCCGTTCCATAAAATATTGAGCAGTATCAGACTGGCTCAGTTTAGCATAACAACCTCCGAGCAGTTGGGTAGAATAAGCCACTCCTAGTTGATATTCGATAGAATCTGCATATTCCAGCGAGCGCTGTGTGTAAAATAATGCATCATCAAAATGTCCCATCTCAAGGTGAAGGTTCCCTTTGCTGGCCAAAGCTGTGGCAATCATGATATCCCATCCGATCATTTTGGAAATGGTCAAAGCTGAATCAGTATAAACCATTGATCGGTCCAAATCCCCCTGATTGTAGAGCGTAACTGCCAGGAGGTAAAGATTATATGCAAATCCAGAGGTATCGCCCGTCGCTTCCATTAAAGAAAGCGCTTTAGACTGAAAATTTACCGATTTTTCAATTTCTCCCAGATTCAGATATACCATAGAAACCTGAGCCAAAATCCTGGTTCTCAAAATTGCAGGAAGTTTGGTTGAATCTATTTCCAGAATATCAGAATAATATTGAAGGGAGGTAGGGTAGTCGCTGGTGAGGTAGGAGATATAACCCAAATGATAATTAATCTCCGCAAGAAGAGAATCTGACTCCAGTTCTCTGGCTGTATTTCGGGCTTCTTCCAAAGGCTGAACTGCCTGTTGATATTTTCCACCTCGAACGTAGTATTTTCCCAGCTCAAATAATGTAAAAAGCAATTCCCCCTGGTTGCTCTCAAGTTGATATTCTTGTAGTTTTTTCTGTACACTATCGACCCATAGACTATCTGCCTGGCTATAGCCCGGAGTAGTCATGGGAAATAAAAATATCAAAAGAGCAAGAAGGGAAAGACTATTTAGGGAATATTTCACATCGAGCAGAGCGACTTATGGTACGGTTAAGGGTGTTTTTGTGAATAAATGAATATATATATTTTACAAAAGATAAAACTATCTCCATAGTACCATACACGAAAATGATGCCTAAAATTCTTTTCGGAGAAAAGTATATTCCCCCCTATTTCCCCAGGCATTTTTGATATTCCTGAATGGTCTTCTCAAGCCCCAGATAAAGGGCATCACTCACCAGAGCATGTCCAATAGAAACCTCCTTGAGCATCGGTAATTTTTCTGCAAAAAAAGCCAGATTATGAAGATTCAGATCATGGCCCGCGTTCACTTCCAGTCCCATTTCATGGGCATAGGCAGCTGATCTGGCATAAGGCTCCACAGCTTCAGGATTCCCATTCTCAAATGCCGTTGCATAGGCTTCTGTGTAAAGCTCAATTCGATTGGTTCCGATCTCACGAGCCATTTCGATTTTATCCAAATCCGTCTCAATAAAAATAGAACTTCGGACTCCCGCTTCTGCCAAACGATTAATAATTTCCAGGAGTCTGTGTTTATGCCGGATTGTATCCCAGCCTGCATTGGAAGTAAGGGCATCAGGCGGGTCCGGAACAAGGGTACACTGAGCCGGTTTGACCTCCTCTACCATTCTCAAAAAACTCTCGGAAGGATATCCCTCCACATTGAGCTCAACGTCCAACACTTCTTTTAAATCATAAATATCCTGCCGGCGAGCATGTCGCTCATCAGGACGAGGATGAAGCGTAATTCCATCAGCTCCAAAACGCACACAATCCAGGGCAACCTGGGTTACATTTGGGAGGTTCCTCCCTCTGGAGTTTCTGATCAGAGCAACTTTATTCAGATTAACACTAAGTCTTACCATATTTTTCAGAATTAACCGCCTATTTTATACAACCTTGAGGGTAAATCCAAAAAAGCGGCAGAACTAAAAAGTCCTGCCGCTTTTTTGCTGTTGGCCTTTGGCCATTAGGTTTTGGCAATGCTAACGGCAAAAGGCTAATAGCCAACAGCTGTTTACCAGCTAAAACTATAAGAAGCAATCATACCTTTGTTGTATAATCCCTTCATGGTAATATATTCGTCAGATTTATTCAGAGCTTCCTCGAGATCTTCGATGGATTGAATTTCTATTCCATCAATTTCTGTTATAACAAATCCATCCTGAATACCTCCTTTAGTCATTTTTTCCCCTGCTTCTTCCACCATCACGCCATTACTTATATCGAGTCTGCGATACTCTTCGGCGGAAAGAAGACGGAAAGAACTTCCTTTTATTTCAGTTGCTCCCCGGGTATTGGACGCAACCTGAATACTACCTCCCAGAGGTTTCAAAGGAACATTAAACTCGATCTGTTTCGCACCCCGAAAGGCTAATACGCGAACTTTATCACCGGGACGGTAACGGCTTACTTGTTCCTGAAGTTCTGAAGAGTTATTGATTTCAATTCCATTTACTGAGACAATCACGTCTCCCTTACGAATTCCGGCTTCTGACGCTCCGAGGTCCTCATTAACATCACTGACATAAGCACCTTTCATTACATCGAGATTATTGCGCCTTGCCAGGTCTGCATCGACAGGTTGAATCGAAACGCCCAGATACCCTCTCCGTACTTCTCCATAAGTCAGGAGATCTTCCATGACTTTACGGGCGATACTTGCAGGAATAGCGAATGAATAACCCGAGTAAAATCCTGTACGAGAAGCAATCGCAGTATTAATTCCGATCAGTTTTCCATTGATATCTACCAGTGCTCCTCCACTGTTTCCTTTGTTTACCGCAGCATCTGTCTGGATAAATGATTCAATCGCAAATTCCGAATCAGCTCTTAACAAATTGATATTACGGCCTTTGGCACTTACAATACCAGCTGTAACCGTAGAAGTTAAATCCATGGGGTTTCCTACTGCCATCACCCACTGGCCAACTCTTACATCGTCAGAATCGCCAAATTTCAGGTGTGGTAAGGCATCTTCTTCAATTTTCAAAAGAGCCAGATCTGTAGATACATCAGTACCTATGATTTTTGCCTTAAAAGAGCGGTTGTCAAACAAAACCACTTCTACCTCATCCGCATCCTGGATCACGTGATTATTGGTAGCAACGTATCCATCCGGAGAGATCAAAACACCCGAACCTGAAGCCATTCCCTGAGGAACATCCAACATATCCTCATCGAAAAAATCTCTGAAAGGATTACTGAAAAAATCTCTTTCCTTTCCCTGACGACGGGCCTCATAACGGGACTTGATATGTACAACCGCAGGACGAGCTAATTCCGCAGCATAGATAAAATCTGGGCCTTCCTGCTTAACAGAAGGTTGCTGAGGAACACTGTCATCAGTGTATTTGGAAAAAGATGAAGGAAAAGTTTCCTGAGGTAAATAAAAATAGGTAGGGGTTTCAAAGAATGAAGTGTAGATAAAAACGCCGGCAAGAGAGCTTAAAAGTGCCAGTAACGCCCCTCCCACCACCATGCCAATAGTTTTTCTGGACATAATTCAAACATTAAGGTGTTTGTATAAAAACGGGTAGTTTTTTTATTATTAAAGCCTTATCTAACGGGATAAAACAGTTTGTGTTATCAGATTGTTCAGGCGGAAATTAGTTGGTGTGGAATTACGTAATCTAAGATAGGCATCCTTTCTTAAACCTACAAATGAATTTCCTGAGTTTGCATCTTTGATAAAGGTTATTACGTAACTTGAACGTTAGTTTCGCAATCCCTACTATTTTTTCCGAACAACAACCATTTATGAATCATCAACTTCTTGAAAAGCGCTTTGCAGAATTGTCTCATCTTTTGGCCGATGAAGACCTGAGCCGTTTGTCGCGACGTATTCTTGATTTTCTGGCCGATATCCGGGTTCCGGGTGAAATAAAACAAAGTGCGATCAGGCTTCGGGCCAATTATAATGCTTATGCCATTCTTGAAAAAGCCAATCAAACTTCAGAAACAAGGCGGGAGCTGCTTTCCATGGCCAGTGAAGTCGTGCATGCGATCAAATCCTTTTTAGATGATCAGCCTGTTGAAAGGAAAACTTTTGCACCTGTAACACTCGAAGATATATCAACAGATAAGGAAAAAACAAACCTCGTCTTTCAGGGAAAACAGGTTTCCAAAACTTATATTTCATCCAAATACACTTTCAAACTTCCAGCCATTGACCTCGATCTCAAGCTGGGAGAAATTACAGGAATCGTCGGTGAAAACGGAAATGGTAAAACTACCTTGCTTCGCATTGTGGCCGGAGACCTGGAATCTACCAGTGGACAGATTCGTTATCCCCGGTTTAATGTTGCTCACGACGACTGGTATCGCATCAAACAAAACATCGCTTTTATTCCGCAATCCTTACCGGTCTGGCAGGGATTTTTGAAAGAAAACCTTCATTTTACAGCTGCCATTCATGGGATTAAAGGCGCAGAAAATGAAGACCGGGTAGATTTTATCATTCACCGGCTGGGACTGACAAAGTATGAGGATGCTTTGTGGAGTGAAATTTCCAGTGGATACAAGCTCAGGTTTGAGTTGGCGCGTGCTCTGGTTTGGAATCCAGGCCTGCTGATTATCGATGAACCACTGGCCAATCTCGATATTAATACCCAACAGGTATTTTTACAGGATCTGCGTTATCTGGCCGATTCTACCCAAAATCCTATGTCTATTTTGCTTAGCTCACAACATTTACATGAAGTAGAAAGCATTGCAGATAATATTATCTTCATTAAAAATGGAGAAGCCCTTTATAATGGGAAAATGGCCGATTTTGGACAGGATCGATCTGAAAACCTGTATGAATTATCAACTTCTCTCTCCAAAATGGAAGTACAGGCCAAG
>JAGQVA010000029.1 GCA_020438265.1 Bacteroidota bacterium | reverse complement strand
CTGGGGAGGACAGTCTTTATATTCCCGCAATACATCTCATCAGATATCTTTTCAGCGTCCGCAAATTCTTGCCAATCCTTTCATAGAAAATACTTATGTCAATCATCAGGCTTATTATCAGGCTGCGAATATGGATCGCCATTTTGTGCGCTTGCTGGACTCAGCGGGAATTGGCTATGATGCCTACTCGATGGATGATTTGGAGTGGAAATATGAGAATCTATTGGCTTATGACAAACTGGTGCTCCTCACTCATTCTGAATACTGGTCCTGGAACATGGTCAACCACCTGAATACCTGTCTGGATTCAGGTGCTTCCTTGATTGCTCTTGCAGGCAATATTTGTGCTTATGTCGCGACCCGCGACACCATCGACCGCAGCATGACGGTCTACAAAATGAAGGGGCATTTATGGAGTGATGCCGATACGGCACAGATCCGGCCCTTTGGAACGGAGTTTTCCTATGACGGATTTCATACTTATGCACCTTATGAGGTGCTGGTTGATACTTCGTGGATTTTTGCTGGTACGGGTCTCAAGAATGGAGATCTATTTGGAAAGGTCAGTGATGTGTTTGATTATACAGTCATGTATGATTCATGGTGGGAAAATCTCCTGAGTTTAAGCCGAAAAGGGAGCAAAGGTGCGGCTTCCGGTCAGGAGATTGACAAGGTGTATTTCCACACGCCTGGCAACTGGGTTACCATTGCCTCTGGTCTGAATCCTACCGAACTGGGACACGCAGAGGTTTATCCTGATCCAAAAATTCAATGGAAGAAAAATGGCGGCGCCGATATGGGGTATTATAAACATCCAGGCGGTGGAATTGTATTTAATGTGGGATCGATGGGATTTACAGGGGGGATTGGGTATGATAAGTCTATTCAGCAAATGCTTTTGAACTTGCTTTTATCAGGTAGAAATTAATTTTTTCTGCACCTGGGTATAAATATCCCCTGTTTGGGTATAAAAGACAGCCATCATTAGCCCTGATTATTCCGCAGAAACCCTAAATATGCAGTATGATTGCACACAAACACATTCATCTGCTTTTTTGCCTGCTGATTTTACCTGCTCTAACGACTGCCCAATCACTTTCTGACTTTTCTCCTGATCAGCAAAAGCGCCTGGAAAAAAAATGGTTGTCATTAACTCCTCAGGCGACCTTGATCCGCACTGATAGTACATATATGGCAGGGCAGGTTATTTTCCCCACTGATTCAGGAATTGTCTGGAGAAGCGTCCCGCAATACCAACCCTATGAACCTTCCAATATTCAGTTAATTCCTTACCATGATATTAGCCTGTTGGAGACCCATCGTCAAGGAAACCTGGGAAAGCATATGATTAATGGAGGAGTTATCGTTGGGGCATTGGTTGCCGGAGCCACTTCTCAGGTATCCCGTCATCAACGAAATGGATGGCCTGTTATCTCAACCATTGGTTTTCTGGCTGGAATGGGAGGAGGACTTATTAGCGGGCTGGTAATTGACAAAATACGGTCTCACCATGTAATTCAACATCCAACCCGAAAAACAATCCGTAAATCAGGCTCTTTATACTCCTTTAAAAATAAGGATTTCTGGCGGAAATACTGGATTGAAAATGATTCGTTGATTGAAGGATATGCTTTACCTCCTGTCCTTGATAAATTACGCCCCTTTTACCAGGATAAAAGATTTGAATTTGCCGGATTCCTGAGTATAAATAGCCTTATTGGTTACCAATTGAGAGCAGAAAACGGATCAATCCATTCCAATAATATTGAAAATCGCTTAATCCCCGGCGCCATTGAATTCAGGCTTGCCTATCGTCTGAAGCCATGGCTGAAGTTGGGTCTGATCAGCTCCAGGACCGATGCTGCTACGGATAATTTTCGTCTCTATCATACCAGTCCTGATTTCCACCAGCATAATTATGGCTGGATAAACCCATTATATAATAGAACTTTGGGGGCTTATGTGGAATATATCCCATTTCCTGTAAAGTATCTGGTTGTTAGAAGATGTGAGGCAATGATTGGTGCAGGAATTCTGCGTGAAAGTGGTAAAATGAAAATGTTTCAGAATCTTACTTATGGAATTGATGGTGGAGGATTTTACGAAATTACATCAAAAAACCAGCAGAATTTTCAGCTACCCGGAGGAATGGTTTATCTGGGAATGAGGTTCTACGCTGCACAGAATGTTGGTTTGGAAACCCAGGTGGGAAAATACTTTTTCCCTTCCTTTGAGTTTAACCCAATTAACATTGATATCGTCGATCCTTATCCGGACATCATTTTTAAAGTAGCTAATTTTAATCCTTCCCGGGCATATATTTCATTTGGCACTTTTGTCAGACTTTAATTCATTAGCTAATGAAAACCAATTATAAATACACGATTCCATTTTTTGTGTTTTTCTTTTTTGTTACTCAAAGTTTTGGACAAAATGGCGATCACAACCAGGAAGTGCAACAAGCTCCCGGGAAGTTATCCCGGATAGAAAAAACACCTTTCCATCTTCCGGAAGATAAGCAAAAACTCAGGCCCCGAAATCACCAGACTTATCTGTATTTTGGCTTTCAACAAATGGTTTATAATATCTGGAGGCCTGGTTATTCTGTTTCACAGAAAATAGATTTGAAAGAAATTGTATTCAGGTATCATAGCGGTTTTGAAGCTCCTCGTTTGTTGCAATTTCGCCTGGGAGCTGAGATAAAACCCTGGATAAAAGCAGGCCTTCTGACCCATCAGAGAGCTCCTCTCGATGTAAGAGGAATTATTTATATAGAAAATCCGGGAACCTATGGGGCAGGAAATATGGAAATTAATTTTGCCCGCAATTGGGGAATCTATGTTGAATACACGCCATTTCCGGTTAAGTATTTGAAAATGAGAAGGTATGAGGTGAATATGGGTGGAGCTTTGATGCGTGAGAATATTGCCATTCGTCGCGAGATTTCAGGGAATTATAAGGTCTCCGTTAACACGTGGAATCGTTATGGTAATGTGGCAAATACGGAAACAATTACCCCCAGCGTCTCTGTATATGGAGGATTTTCTGTTTTCCTGCTTCCCTGGTTAAGTGTTCAGTCGCAAATAGGATTTTACTATATCCCCAAAATCGTTTCGGATCCTTTAATGATCGATTTGCCAGAACCCCATTCAGATTTTCAAATCAATTATGATGTTTTGAACCTTTCCTGGCACTATTACTCACTTGGCCTGAATGTGAACCTTTAAATCATTTGATGAAATGAAAAGATCTATTTTCCTTATAACCATTTTGTATGTAGCTTTCTTTGCCATTTTTAAAGGTACCTTTGCTCAAAGCTGGGAGAACCTATCAGAAAAGGAACAATTAAAAATACAACGCCTATGGTCTAAATTGGGGCATACAGCTACCTTAGGCCGAAAAGGGAGTAGTCCTGTAACGGGACAAATCATTTTTTCTACCGATTCCGGGATTGTCTGGCGGAGTGTGCCGCAATATCTTCCCTACCACCCTGACAATATCCAGCTCATTCCTTACCAGGAAATTGAATGGCTTCAAACCCTTCGACAAGGTCGATTAGGACGCCATGTCGCAAATGGAGCTGTGACCGGCGCTGTATTAGGTACGAGTTTCGCATATTGGGGAACTTATATATCAGGCGCTTTTTATCCGGGAGAAGTTGCCCCTGTACCTGTGTATGGAGCCCTTCTCGGAGCAACGACTGGTCTGCTTGCCGGAGTTGTAATTGATAAAATCAGAGCTCAAAGGAAAATCCATGCTCCCAATCAAAAGACTATTCGCAGAGTTGGTGGTTTATATTCTCCTAAAGATGAAGACTTCTGGCGAAAACAATGGATTGTAAATGATTCGCTTATTGAGGATTATTCTCTTCCTCCTAACCTCGATAAACTCAAACCCCTTTACCGCTTTCGCAAACTTGAACTAAGTGGTTATCTCAATAGATCAACCGACTTGATATATAGTCTTGGTCTGGAAAATGGAAGTATCAGCCGATTTGGAGATGGATATGATATGAGACCAAGGACCATTGAATTTCGGGTTTCTTACCGGATAAAGCCCTGGTTGAAAATGGGACTTCTTACGCATAAAACTGAAAATGATGGAAAGTACCTGGAAATATATCATTCTGATCCTGACTTGTTTCAGTATGGAAGTGGTTATATAAAAGCAAATTATGAGAGAACTTTTGGAACCTATGTAGAATATATTCCTTTTCCGGTCAGGTATCTGGCTTTCAGAAAATGGGAGTTTCATCTGGGAGCAGGTATCATGAGAGAAAAGGGAAATGTAGGGCTTTCCTATTATCTGGATTATGAAACAATAGACAATACATATCATAAAGCAGGATTAAACGAATCGTATCCGTTTGAGCACCCCGCAGGATTAGGGTATGTGGGGTTAAGGTTTTTTGCCAATCGCAATCTGAGTTTTGAAGTTCAGGCTGGAAAATATTTTTCTAAAACCTTAAGTTTTGAGCCTGCCAGGCTGGATTTGATAGAACCTTACTCTGATCTTACCTTTCAACTCAATAAACTCAACCTTTCCCGTACTTACCTTTCGCTTGCAACTTCAGTCAGATTATAGATCATATTCAAATGCTAATCATCATGAAATCAACATATTATATTCTCTTTGCAGTTTCTTTCTTCCTTATGGGTTCATTATTTAGCCAGACGAAGAATGAAGAAAGCAACCAGGTTGAAAAAAAACAGGGGAAATTAACCAGGTTTCATTTACAAAGATCAACTAATCAGATTCCTTCTGATCCCCAAAAACTCAAACCCCGGTTTCAGGAAACCCATCTCCATTTTGGTTATCAGAGAATGATTTATAATATCTGGGGAAAGGATTATCTGCTTCCTCCTGCTATGGAATCAGAGTTAGTCGAGGTTCGTAATTACGGATATTTTCAAACGCCCAAAGTCAACCAGCTTTATTTTGGAGTGGAAGTCAAACCCTGGTTAAAAACCGGAGTGATTACCCACAGGCGGCAACCGATCCATTCAGAAGTATTTTTGAACCGTGACGAAAATCCCCGGATATCAGGAGATGCAAAGCTGGATGTAGATTTTTCCAGAACCTGGGGTATTTATGCAGAATTCACTCCTTTTCCGGTGAAATATTTGCGGGTAAGAAGATATGAGTTAAATCTGGGAGGCGCATTCATGAAAGAGAATATATCCCTTCGCCGTGAAGTTTGGGTTGGATATTATACAGCTACTGATAACTGGAACTATCTCAGCAAGGTTGATATCTCAGACATAACCAGTTACGGCTTCTCTTTTTATGGCAGCTTTTCTGTGTTTGTTCTTCCCTGGCTAAGTCTTCAATCACGTGTGGGTTATTACATGATTCCCAAAGTAAATGTTGACCCTCTCCAGGTTAACCTCCCTTCAGGTTATCCGGATTTAACTTTCAACTACCAGCCATTCAATTTCTCCTGGAATTTCTATTCTCTGGGTTTGAATCTGCATCTGTAACTCGGCACCCTATCGCACCAAAACATGAAATCTCTTTTTCCATTCATCATTCTTTTTGCAATTTCTTTTACTGTTCAAGCTCAATTTGGCCACTTGCCACTCAAGCTTCAAAAAAGCATAGAGAGGCAATGGTATGAGAAAACGTCTCAGGTTGTCCTAAAAAAAGAAGGAGAAGAAATTGCCGGACAAATTATTTACCATACTGACAGTGGGCTTATCTGGCGAAATGGGCCGCAATATCTTCCTTATTCCAGGGAAAATGTGTCTTTCATCCCCTTTAATGAGGTTGATAAAATACAAATCAGACAACCATGGAGAATGGGAAATCATCTGGTAAATGGAGCACTTACCGGAGGGTTTCTTTACAGTTCTTTAAATGCGTCTATGCCCTATGATGGCTATGGTTCATTTTTTTATAACCGTCGTTTCTACTTTTATCGAGTGCGCAACTTTGTGATGGGCGCTTTATGTGGTGCGGTCATTGGAGCGATCCGATCCTCCCGTGCTCATAAGGATTACGACCTTTATTTTGATCAAAAAGGAAAATCTCATCTTTTTTATCTCGGGCAAATAAAACAAGCAGCCCTTTACTCCTCCCAATCTGGCAAAAATCGGGTTTTTGTAGCCAAGGATTCCATTCTTACAGGTATGGGTTTACCTGATGAATTACATGGTTTGAAGCCATTAAAAGAAAGTTTGAAGCTTGAGGTTTCTATCGGGCAGGGAATCACAGACCTATGGGGAAAAGTTTCCATCAGCCCGCCTTTGCCTGAGATTTCAGATATTGGGTTTGAGATTTATTCCCGGGATTATTATACCTACAAACCGAGTACAACTCCTCATTTTTACGAAATAAGAGCCTTATACCGGTTTACTCCCTGGCTGAAAGCGGGAATTCAAACGCATAAAATTGTTAATGATACGAATCGTTTTGCCACAGTGGACCCAGTTTTTTGGGCTAACCTTGGAGGCAGTCGTATCTTCAATCATGGACAGTCCTGGGGGGCTGTGACTGAACTTACTCCGCTACCAACACGATTTCTGGCGTTACGCCGATGGGATATGAATCTTGGAGGAGGGGTATTTACACAAAATCTGGAAATTGTTAATCAGGTGATAATTCATTCTTTTGGTCAAACCTCTGAACAGACTTACACCAAAAAATATCATTATTGGGGAGCACTCGCTTATGGGGGAATTACCTTTCACCTTTTTCCCAATATTAGCTTACAGACCAAATTGGGGAAATTTTATGCGCCCTCAATTTCTGAAAGTGAAATGGAGTTTGAAGGAGATCCTTTGTCTGAAAATATCCTGTTTGCTCCTGTTACTTATCGTCTTTCCTGGAACTATTATTCGTTTGGGTTAAATGTTAAAATTTGAAGAAAATGAAAAGGTTGATTCTCCTCAAAACGACGCTATTCCTATTTTCCCTTTTCGCCTTTTCTGTCCTTTATGCCCAAACCTGGGCCCATTTATCAAATAGGAATAAGACCAGAATTTTGGCCAAAGAAAAAAAATGGTTTCCTCATACAGAGTTAACTATTGCTGATTCATCCATCCTTTACGGACATATTATCAGCGTTTTGGATCATGGGATTTACTGGCGAAACGGGCCTAATTTACCCGGGTTTGATTCTACGATTCAGTTTATTCCAGTTCGCCAGATTCGGAGTTACCACATTGGTCAATCGGGACAAACCGGATATCATCTGATGGGAAAATCCATTGCCGTTGGCCTTGTATCGACAGGCCTGCTTATACCATTTTACGCATCGTTTGATGGGGCTTCACGTTTTGAAATGGAAGGCAGAGGGATGGCTTTTGGGATGATTACGGGAATGGTTGTAGGACTTGTTTACACTGCTTTTAGTCATCAGGATTCACATAATAATCTGCTGAATAGTCATTCTTTGTCGGGAATAGAAAAACTAAGATTGCGAAGAGGTGCTTTATATTCTCAACGAAGGTTTTTGAAAATGAGCCGTACCTGGGAGAGCCGAGATTCGATCCTGATTGGCAGGCCTTTCCAACTGCTTGAGCCCAAATTGTATCCCGTTTATCAGGGGCTTAAGCTGGAGATTGGAGTAGCTATTGGGCAGGCTAATCTATTCAGATTGACCAGACGGAGGTTGAGATTGAAAGTCCCTGTAGAGATAATTGGAGCACAAAAGCTTTATTATCAATTGGCTTATACAGAGGGACGGCCACCTGTTTCGGAAATAAGAGTTTTTTATCGAATAAATTCAAAGCTAAAAATAGGACTTCAAACACTGAAAACAGATGATACCAGGGATCAGTATGGGATTCGGAATGAACTGATAGATGGATACGGAAATGTCGTTATGAAACATAATGCTTTGGGAGTTGTCGCTGAATATCATCCTTTTCCTATAAAATATCTGCGATTGAGAAGGTGGGATGGAAGTCTGGGGTTAGGACTATTTGGCGAGGCAATCACCTATTCTCATGCGATTCACATATCTCATCCTAATGGTCAGATTAATTTTTCCCCAAAAGAAAGATTCTTCAAACCCGCACTTTTGGGCTATACGGGTATTAGTTATCAACCCTTGCCGTTTTTGAGTTTTCAGACCCGTTTGGGGTTTTATCAAATAGGTAAATTGAAAACTTCCGGATTTGATGTTGAATATCCAGCCCCTTACCCGGATATCGAATTTTTACCTCAGGAAATTAAGCTGGCCAGGAGTTATTATATATTTGGGGTTGCGTTGAGGATTTAAGAAGAAATCGTGACTTTGAGGAATAGTTTGGAGTAAATTCTACACAAATATTAGGGCAAACGATTTTGATGCAACGCTTTGCCCGGTGGATTGTTCCTAATGTTATAAACAATTCACGTTTCGGATCAGTATTTTTGTTTAGTAAAACCCCTTAATATCCTCAAAAATGTTACGCTTGCACGTCTTTTTCTGGCTTTTTGCCGGAATCATACTGGCTGGGCCTTCTGTATTGGCTCAGGAACAGGACAATCCTCTCAAAGTTTATCTCGAATGTCCCGACTGCAATAATAGTCTGATTATTCAGGAGGTAGATATTGTGGATTATGTCCGCGATCCCAATCTGGCAGACATTCACATCTTTGTTACCCGGACTACTTCAGGAAGTGGAGGTCGAAACTATACGCTCTCCTTTTTCGGGAAAAAAAGTTTTATTGGTCAGGACCATTCGTTTGATTATTCTGCTTTGCCTACCCAAAGTACTACCAATGACCAGGAAGTATTGGTTGAAAAAGTTAAACTGGGGCTCGTTCCCTTTTTAATCAAAACATCTTTTGCAGATCAACTGGCTCTCAATGTGAAACAACCTGCTGAAAGGAAGAAAAAAAATGATGTTCAATTAGAGGACAAATGGCGCTTTTGGGTTTTTGAGGTTTTTGCGAATGGAAGCATGAATAAAGAATCCAGCAAAAATTCTTTTAATATTCGATACGGGGCAAATGCAGATCGAATTACTCAGATGTGGAGGGTGAGAATTAATTCTAACTTTAGTTCCAGCGAGGATAACTTCATTAATGATTCAATTATCATTACCAGTAACCAAAGTTCCTCCTATATTTCGGCAAGCGCAGTAAAAAGCATTAATAATCATTGGTCTGCCGGAGTATTTACAAGCACCAATTCGGCCACTTATAATAATATTGAAAGAGGAATCGGTTTTTTCCCTGCACTGGAATATAGCCTTTTGCCCTATAAAGACGCGATTCGAAAAGAAATCACTTTTGCTTATCGGGCAGGATATTTATACCGGGATTATCTGGATGAAACCGTTTATGGCAAACTTGGCGAAAATCTTTGGCGTCAATCGCTCGATATTAATGTGCGTATTCGTCAGCCCTGGGGGTCGATATTCGCAGGAATTGAAGGTTCCAATTATTTTCACGATTGGGAGAAAAACCGGCTCGACCTTGATGCAAGAATCAATCTGCGGATTTTTAATGGCCTGTCAGTCCGTTTTGCCGGAAACTTTGAGCTGATCAATGACCAGTTGTCATTGCCAAAAGGGGATTTGTCTCTGACGGATATTTTGCTTCAGCAACGGCAGTTGGCTACGGATCATGAGTTGTATCTGTCGCTGGGGGTGAGTTATACTTTTGGGTCAATTTATAATAATGTGGTAAATACGCGGCTGTAGGTTCCAAAAATGAAATGACTGACAAAATAATATCTGTGGAATTTGTGCAATCTGTGGCAGAATATCTGTTACCCCCACAGATTGCACAGATCTCACAGATAAGAGAAGAAGGGGTTACCAGTCATCGATTTCTCTCCACAAACTCAATCACTTCCTGCCCAAATTTCTCAGGCTCTGTATCCATGGGATGATGTATCGAGCGGTTAAAAATGACCAGCTTTTTATCGGCACTCCCCAGTCGTCCCAATGCGTCATAACCAAGAACGGGTGGTACGCTAAAATCATATTTCCCCCATAAAAGCAAGGTGGGAATAGTGATATTGCCTAATTGATCCGAAAGGGAATAATCTCTTTCAATCGCTTCCTGAACAGGACTATTCAGCAGAGCCGACACCTGCCAGGTAATAGGATTATTTTCGAGTATCCCACGACGGACCTTTTCGGAGGAGCCGCTATGGTTTACTGCATCAGCATCCAGCAGCAGGTCCATCGCCACAAAAGCTTTTTGGAGTAAAATCGGATAATCTTCCTCTGACGTTGAATCCAAAGGGATAATTTCATCTTTAAAGGCTTGCCACTCGTCTACCAAATTGCCTGCGGCGATTTGCTCATCAGCTGTTTCCAGATACAAACTTCGGCGGGCTCGCCCACCAAAAGGAAAATCATGAGCAGCATCTATAGCAATCCAACCTTCGAAATTGAACTGTTGATTATCTTTTACCAAAACTGTCGTTCCCAGTGCTCCACCCCAGCTATGCCCCATCAGGAAAAGTTTGATGTCCTCCCCATATTTGTGTTTTAAGACTGCGACCAAAGCCATCACATCCTCTGCCATTAGCTCCACGACATCTTCAGGTTTGCTATAATGCCCCTGCGCCATGCTTTGCCCTCTTTGGTCCCAATAGACTACTGCATATCTCTTCTCCAGTTCAGAGGTGAAAGCGCCATCTCTGAAAGCGAGCCCAAAACTTCCCGCGCCGTGCAGGACGATAATAAAGACTTTATCTTCCGAATTGCCGTGAATATAGGCAGGCATATCTGCGCCCTGGTGGCGCACGTAGACCGTTTCGCTTAGAGTGAATGAACTGGTTTTCTGGCAGGAAGATAAACTCAGGAGGATTCCGAGGGAGAGGATAATGAGGGACAGGGATATATTGGGTTTATTCATCTGGAGTTTAATACTTATTTCATTCTTAAATTCACACAATATCCAGCTTCAACATTTACTAAAGGAAGAATATAAGTGTTGTATGGTAGGAGTAGAATCATATTCGCCCTGGCAAACCAGCCATTTGAGGAATTTTTAAGTTTTTTTCCAAATCCTAATGAGCCAGAAGGAGAAAAGTAGAACCTGCCGGGAAGGGTTACTTTGTTAATTTCTCCTGAAGTATCCATCTCATAGGTCTGGGGAAGGAAAGATCGGTAAATACCAACAGGACTGATGCCTAGTGAGTAAAACCAATCATTGGTGTAAAATTTTCGGTAAATAAGACCTACGTCTGTAAAAACTCCTGTATGACTGGCAGGATCAATATAAAAACCCAAATTTCCATTGAGAGTCGTTTGGTGATAGCGTGTTTTCCCTTTTTTATTAGTACTTTCTTTCTCCTTCCAGATTTTCCCAGCGCCAGCTTTTAGGCCAGGATTCCAGAGATTATTGCCGTAATATGAAAAGCTATAGATAAGAGGTTGAGCATTCTGCCCTAGGGTGTTTTTTGAGAATAGTGAAAATACAAATAAAAGTATAGCAACGATCGGGAGACATTTCATAATGATCATATATCAGACTCCAATCTATTAATTTTGCTGATAAAAGGAAGGAGAAACGTGAATCTTTTCAAACTGACTGAATAAGAGCAAAACAATCCCTAAAGGCATTAAAGTAGAAACCCCAAACAGACCTTCATAATAAAAAGGAATTAACCCCTTTGCTGCCCAGAATAGGGTACCTTGCAGAAATAATAATAATTCGCTTAACAAAAAGCCTGTAAAGAAAAATCCTATCCCCCATTTGGCCATTCTGGATGTGAGAGGTAATAAATTTTCTTTTGAAGCGATTCCTAACACAAAATGAGAAATCATTCCCAAAAGCATCAGGTGAATAAATCCAATCATAAAATTGCGAATGGTATAGCCAATTGTCGCCAGGTAAGGAATGATGATGAGGCTGTGAATCACAACTTTCGCTACAAAGGCAATGACAGCTACTCTTATTAACCAAAGTTGATGAGGAGAGAAGATTTTTCCCCATTCTGAAAAAGAAGGTCGCAAAAACCTGATGAGCAATAAAAGCGCAACTAACTGTAATCCCACTCCCAGACTATTCAGCGCAAAATAGTGCATTCCTGAATCGGACCAGGCCAATATAAGGCTGTATGTAGCCATGGTAGCAGCTATCATTAACCAGATAAATTGCCGGAAGACCTTATAATTAGGGTTGAAGTTTTGGGGTTGAATCAATTGAAATAGTAAAGCCAATCCTGCGAAAAAGAACCATCCATTAAACTGAAAGTGCAGGTAGAACTGAACGGCCATATTATACCACATCGTTCCTTTTGCTCCCAAAGCGATTACCGGTCCCATGGCCCAAAGTCCCAGGGTGGATATAATTTGAAATAATAGCGCTAACCTAACCAGTATCCGGCTTTGCTTATGAACGGTTGGGCTATTCTTCAGATCGCGATAAAACTTCCAGCAGAAGATATAGGAACAAATTACGTGTAAGGTGGAGAAGCTGATAGATACAGGACCATATCCCTGAACGGGAAAACTGAAAAGCATCCCCAGGACACTGATTTCGGTCAGCCAGAATAATCGACGGTAAAATGGTTGTTTTTGGAGATCTGATGGCAGAAAATACTGGATTAGCAATGCATAAAATATCATATACAGCCATCCTAGCATCGCAATATGGGAATGTGCGTGCAGAAAATGGCGATAATTCATCCAGCTTAATTCTTCAACAAAGGCAAACCTGAGCGTGGCTCCCAGGCTTGCCGCGAATACAAAATTAAGTAATGCAATCCTGATCCAGTTTCTGGTTACAGGTCTATTCTCCAACGGTTTTTCCATCATTGGCATACATAAACTCTAAGACATCTCTTGCATCTCCAATAGTCAGATTTTGGTTTGGCATTTGCACCAGACATTCTTTCAATAGCGCCCGGGCGGTAGAATCTTCTGCAAGCATGACTTCTACATTGGTAACCATATTCATGATCCATTCGGGTTTGCGTTTCGTCGTCAAACCTTCCCATCCAGGCCCCACGACACGCTGGCCGCTCAATTTGTGGCAGGCAGCACATTTCATTTCATAGATAGCTTTGCCTTTTTCTACCATTTCTGGTTTAAGAGGATCATTCAGGGTAACATTTTTGACCTCTCCGATTCCTTTTCCATCATCGATTTTTTTAGCGGCATTTGTCCCGCTTTCGCTTGTACTGGTGTTTCCGCCACAGGCCATTAATAGCACTGTCAAAACTCCGATCAGTATAGTAACAATATTTCTCATAATGCTTTGTGAATGAATATAAATGAAAATTTAGATTTTTAAATTGTGACGATTAATTCGATCTGCCATATCATTAATGTTTATGTGGTTGAGTTGGTAGCGCAGTCCTTCACGATAACTAAATAACTGGGTATGTAAAGGGCATGGATTTTTTTCGGAACAAGTGGGAAACCCTAACACACATCCTCTAAAAATTTCTGCCCCTTCGACTGCAGTTAAAACATCAGTAATGCTATTCTTGCGGTTTTCTTCGCTTAAATAAAACCCTCCTCCCGGTCCTTTTGCAGAAGAAATTATATCTTTCCAGACCAGGTCTTGTAATACTTTTGCTAAAAAATAAATAGGGATATCCAACGCATTTGCCAGCGATTTTGAACCTACCTTTTGTTCCGGATCTTCGCGAGTTGCAAGGTATAATATAGCTCGTATTGCGTATTTGCTTGTTTTACTAAACATAGATAAAGCTGATTGCCCTCAATATCTTAAAGAGTTAATAAAATACAAAGGAATCTTTTATTTTTATCTGTAAATATCGTTAACAGATTTATACCAGATTTCTGGCTAATAAAAAAACTATTTCAGGCCTCCTAAATGATAAAAGTCAATTATAGGGAAAATATAGGTCATTGATTATCGGGCTTGCCATAGGCAGTTTTGGAGCAATAAAAGACAAATAGGTATTTTATTTGTTTGGTTAAACTGCAACAATTATTCCCATGAAATTTGACTTATTAATTTTCAAGAAAACAGTCCAGGCCCTTATGTTTGGGGGCTTTATGCTGTTATTTGCCTGTCAGCCTCCTTCTACTGGGACGGGCTCGGCAGGTGTTCTCGCTGGTGATGCAGCTTCTGCTGTTTATGTAGCTCCTGGCGAGCACGACGAGTTTTATTCCTTTATGTCTGGTGGTTTTAGTGGTCAGGTAACGGTTTATGGCCTTCCTTCCGGACGATTGTTTAAAACAATTCCGGTTTTTTCTGTAGACGGAGAAAAGGGATATGGCTTTAATGAAGAAACCAAACCCTTACTCAATACTTCTTATGGATTTGTGCCCTGGGATGATGCCCACCATCCTGAACTATCCCAAACCAATGGAAATACAGACGGACGCTGGTTATTTATCAATGGAAACAACACCCCTCGTATTGCCCGAATTGATTTAAGTGTATTTGAAACGGTAGAAATCATTGAAATCCCCAATTCCGGAGGGAATCACAGTTCTCCTTTCACTACTGAAAATACCGAGTATGTGGTGGCAGGTACCCGATTTGGTGTGCCGTATCCGCAAAAAGATGTGGCTATTAATTCCTATGCAGAAAACTTCAAAGGAATGTTGACCTTCATTAAAGTAGCTGAAAATGGAGAAATGGATATCGCCTTCCAGGTATTATTACCTGCTTTTGATTATGATTTGGCCCATTCAGGAAAAGGGAAATCGCATGGATGGACATTCTTTACTTCCTACAACTCAGAGGAAAAAAATACCCTGCTAGAGGTTAGTGCTTCACAAAATGATAAAGATTTTATCGCTGCTGTAAACTGGAAAAAAGCGGAGGAATATATCGCACAGGGTAAATTTAAAGAAGTCCCTGCAAACTATGCTCACAATGTCTATGATGAACACACCCATACGGCTACTTCTACTATGAAAAAAACGGTAAAGGTCTTAATTCCTTCCGAATGCCCCGGATTGGTTTATTTCCTTCCTACTCCTAAATCTCCACATGGAGTGGATGTAGATCCTACAGGAGAATATATCGTTGGAAACGGAAAACTCTCTGCGGACCTTACTGTTCACTCTTTTAGCAAAATGCTTACTGCCATTGAAAATGAGGCTTTTGAAAAAGAGATCGAAGGAGTACCGGTATTAAAATTTGAAGATGTTGTAGGAGGAGTTGTTAAAGAACCTGGTTTAGGCCCATTGCATACAGAATTTGATAACAAGGGAAATGCTTATACCACTTTCTTTATTTCTTCAGAGGTGGTAAAATGGAAAGTGGGCACCTGGGAAGTACTGGACCGTGTGCCTTGTTATTACTCAGTCGGACACTTGATGATTCCGGGAGGAGACTCTAAAAATCCTCAGGGTAAATATCTGGTAGCACTGAATAAAATTACCAAAGACCGCTATCTGCCTACGGGACCAGAGGTTTGCCATTCTGCTCAGTTGTATGATATTTCCGGAGATAAAATGAAGCTATTGCTGGACTTCCCTACTATGGGTGAGCCGCATTATGCCCAGGGTATTTCTGCTGATCGGATTGCGCCAAAATCCAGAAAAATATATCCTATCGAAGAAAACAGACACCCTTACCGGACGATGGGGGAAAAAGAGTCTAAAGTTGTTCGTGAGGGAAATATTGTTCATGTATATATGACTTCCATTCGCAGCCACTTCTCACCTGATAATATTGAGGGTATTAAAGTGGGGGACAAAGTCTATTTCCACCTAACCAATCTGGAACAGGATTATGATGTTCCTCACGGATTATCGGTTATGGGCGCAAATAACGCTGAGCTATTGGTTATGCCAGGACAAACTGAAACCTTGCTGTGGGAACCTCAGCGGGTAGGTGTTTATCCTTTCTACTGTACGGATTTCTGCTCTGCGCTACACCAGGAAATGCAGGGATATATTCGGGTTTCACCAGCGGGTGCCACTGTTCCATTGAAATGGAGCCTGGGCGAAGAAGAAGCTGAAATCTGATTTTAAACGGCTAACAAGCTGAATGTATGGGGATCGAAGTCCCTTGGCTCCGATCCCCTTTTTAAACCCTTTATCATGAAAAACCTCCCTCGAATATTAATGATCATTGCTGCCTTTGGGGTATTAAGTCTTTTTGTTTTCCCTATGTGGCGAATCAGTCTGTATGCACCCCAATATCCGGATGGCGTTACGATGTATATCTATATCAATCATATTGGAGGAACGAGTCCGGGAACTTTACAAAACGTCAATATTCTCAATCATTATGTAGGAATGAAAATGATTGAACCGGATTCTATTCCTGAGCTCGTTTATTTCCCTTATGTCGTAGGAGCATTGAGTTTTCTTGCCCTGATAGCTGCTGCGATTAACCGGAGTAAATGGTTTCTGTTCTGGGGCATCCTCTTTTTCGTTCTGGCAGCATTTGGGTTATATGATTTTTACCTGTGGGAATATGATTATGGAAGTAATCTCAGTCCTACAGCTCCAATTAAGATTCCCGGAGCATCTTTCCAGCCGCCTCTGATTGGGCGTAAAGTGATCCTCAATTTTGTCGCGGACTCATTTCCCCATACGGGAGGGATACTGGCTGGCATTTCTGGTGTATTAGCTTTTGTAGCCTGGTGGCTGAAACGACAATCTAAAAGCCATGCTTAGATATAAATTATTGATATGTGCTTTGATCCTGCTGATTGGATGTCAGGTCGGTCCCCGGAAAATTGATTATGGTCATGACGCATGTGATTTTTGTAAAATGACCATCGTTGACCAACGACATGCTGCTCAACTGGTAACGGAAAAAGGAAGACCCTATGTGTTTGATGCGATAGAATGCATGATCCGATATCAACAGGAGACTCCGCAAGTATATAGCTATCAATTGGTCGCTGACTACTTAACTCCGGGAATGCTCATTTCTGCAGAAGAAGCTACTTTCATGATTTCTCAGGAGATTCCCAGTCCTATGGGGGCTTTCCTTTCAGCCTTCTCTGATATCAATCAGTTGAATGCTTTGCCAGAATCCGGAGAGGGAAAGAGATATGATTGGCCTGAATTGCAAACTGTAATCTTAGCAAAATGAGAGCTTATTTTTTAACTGGCATATTGATTCTGTGTATATGGGAAAGCCAATCTGCTAACTGGCAGGTTTGTCCGGAATGTAATTGCACAACAATTACGGAAGCTATCGAAGCTGCTAATCCAGGTGATGCATTGACCATTGAATCAGGCTTATATCAGGAAGGCAGGATCATAGTCAATAAGCCATTGTTTTTGCAGGGAAAAAACTATCCTCGCATTGATGGAAAAGGGATGAGTGAGGTATTGACAATTATTGCGGATCATGTATCTGTGACAGGTCTGCAAATCCAAAACGTAGGACATAGTTATCTGGAGGATAGGGCTGGAATCAGGGTACAAAAAGCCAAACATTTTGTAATCTGCAATAATCGTCTGTTGAATACATTTTTCGGTATTTATCTTGAACATGCTCAATATGGATTAATCACCAATAATCATATTGAAGGCCAGGCAACCGAAGAAATGTCTTCCGGAAATGCGATTCATCTCTGGTATTCCAAACACGTTGAGATAGCTGATAATGAGATTTCGGGACACAGAGACGGGATTTATTTTGAATTTGTGGATCATAGTCAGGTCAGGCGGAATAACAGCCATCATAACCTTCGTTATGGACTTCATTTTATGTTTTCCAATGATGACGAATATCACCAGAATATTTTTCGGGAGAATGGAGCTGGTGTAGCGGTAATGTTTTCAAAGAAAATCAGGCTGACCGAAAATCAATTTATCGAAAACTGGGGGAGAGCAGCTTATGGGCTTCTCCTGAAAGAAATTTATGATGCAGATATCACAGATAACCATTTCGAGCATAATACCCTTGGTATCCATGTAGAGGGTTGTTCCCGGATTCTGTATAAGGCGAATACATTTCTTTATAATGGATGGGCCATGCGAGTTGCCGGAGGATGTAGCAAAAATGAAATCAAAGGCAATAATTTTATTGACAATACTTTTGACCTCGCTATGAATAGCCAGGTGGGCGATAATTATTTTGACGGCAATTACTGGAGTGATTATGCTTCCTATGATCTGGATCGGGATGGGATTGGAGATGTTCCGCACAATCCGGTCAAACTATTTAGTTATGTGGTCAACCAGAGCCCGGAAGCGATTATGTTATTGCGGAGTGCTTTCGTCGATTTGATTAATTTTTCAGAGAAAGTAAGTCCGGTTTTTAGCCCGCCCGGTCTGGAAGATCAGCAGCCTCATATTAGACCTTTTTCGCAAAACTTCAAAACCTACGCAGATGATTCAGCTTCGCAAGATTTCTAAAAGTTTCAGGCATCTTTCTGTACTCAATGACCTAAATCTCAGCTTTGAGGATGCTGGAATTTCGGCTATCCTTGGTCCCAATGGTTCTGGAAAAACGACCATGATCAAATGTTTACTGGGAATGGTATTGCCTAATCATGGAGATATTTTGATTAACGAACAGAATATTTCCCGTCAATGGG